>NZ_JACGAU010000001.1:0-152036 GCF_020137595.1 Campylobacter sp. RM12640 | reverse complement strand
AAAACACACCTTTTACATCTAATCCGTGAGACCTAGCAGCACCAACAGCAGCAATACTTGAACCGCCACTTGAGATTAAATCTTCTAGCACGACGCAAGTACTTCCGTGCTTAAAGCTTCCTTCAATCATCTTTGCTCTTCCGTGGGTTTTGTTTTTTGATAATATATATACTAATGGTTTGTTTAATATATCAGCCACCCAAGCTCCGTGAGCAATAGCTCCAGTAGCAGTTGCTGCTATGTAATCAACATCTCCTGCTTTTTCTTTAATCAAATTCGCTAAATGATTTGCTATGATTTTACGCTCTTTTGGATAGCTAATTAACACACGATTATCACAATATATAGGGCTTTTAATACCACTTGAATATGTGAAAAATTCTTTAGTATTAATAAATATTGCTTCACAATCTTTTAATATTTTTACAACTTCACTTGCAACTTCTTTATTCATTTTCTTCTCCTTTTATACATTGAAAATAAGCTCTAATAGGATTAGAACTCTTTGTAATCATTCTACCAGCTACAATATAATCAATATTGTTTTCTATAGCAAATTTTGGCGTAGCAACCCTTGCTTGGTCATTTGCATCATTGCCTAAAAATCTAATGCCAGGCGTAAGAGCCTTAAGTCCTAAATCTTTAGCAAATTTTGCTTCATAAGCACTACTTACTATACCATCAAGACCTGCTTTTTTGCTGATTAAACAGCGTTGTTTTACGCAATCATTAATGCTTCCATTAAAGCCTAAATCATTTTTAAATTCTTCTTCTTCAAACGAAGTTAATACAGAAATTCCAAATAATTCACACTTGCTACCTAATTCATTTTTAGCATTAACAGCAGCCTTTAAAGCTTGCTCGCCTGCAAAAGAATGAAGGCTTAAAATATCAATATCATTTTTTAAAAGTATCTTAGTAGCATTATAAATAGTATTTGGGATATCAATTAATTTTAAATCTAAAAATATATTAAAACCTAAGTCTTTTAGCTCTTTTAAAAAGTCATTTCCAGCTGTGTAGTATTGCCACATACCGACTTTTAAATAAGGCATAATTAATTTTAAATTATGCTCTTTTGCATAGTTTTCAAGATTTTTTGCTGATAGTTTTGATACAAATTCACGGCTTTGCTCTAAGGTGTCAAAATCTAATGCGATTATGGTTTTCAAATTATCTCCTTTGATTTAATAAAATTATCTCTTTTTAACTCTTTACGACTTAGCATTATGCAAAAATTTATTAAATAAAACATATTGAATTTGTATTTTTAAAAGTTATTTATTACATTATTTAAATAATATAATACAAAAATCAAAAGGAGAAAAAATGGACTTTTTAGACTCATTAAAGCAAATCAAAACAGATATAAAAGAAAATGAAAAGAAAAAAGAGCAAGAATTAGAACTAGCAAAAATAAAACAAAAAGAAGAAGAATTAAGACAAGATTTCATAAATTATATGAATGAAAGCGGAGTTAAAAAAATCTAATTAAGATTTAGAAAATCTAAATCTTAATTAATTGAATTAAGTTTGTCTAATTCAAAAGGTGTAGTTTGATATACATAATAATTTAGCCAGTTGATATAAACGCAATTTGCGTGAGCTCTCCAAGTAAGTTTTGGGGGATTGTTTGGATTATCATCTTTATAATAGTTATAAGGAATATCAACATCTAAGCCGTTTTTAATATCTCTTTTATACTCATTATCTAAAGTAGTGCGAGAGTATTCAGGATGACCTAGGACAAAAACTTGTCTTCTATCAGAACTTCTTATCAAATAGCTTCCTGCTAAATCGCTTTTAGCTAAAATCACTAAAGATTTATGATTTGCTAAGGCTAATTCATCAATTCCTGAATGCCTTGAATGTGGAGCTAAAAACACATCATCAATTCCCCTTAAAATCTCATCTTTACTATCAATTACATCGTGATAAAACACTCCGCTTAATTTCTTTTTTAAAGGAATTTTTGCAATATTGTAATGATAATTTAGCCCAAACATCGCACCATAGCATATATGAAGAGTGCTAAAAACATTGCTTTTGCTCCATTCTAAAATACTAACTAATTCATCATAATAAGTTATTTCGCTAAATTCATATTGTTCTAGCGGAGCTCCTGTTATTATCATTCCATCAAATTTTTTATGCTTTATCTCATCAAATACCAAATAATGCTCGTTTAAGTGGCTTTGACAAGTGTTTTTGCTCTCGTGACTTGCTATTCTTAAAAGCGTGATTTTTACTTGTAAAGGCGTATTAGAAAGCATTCTAAGTAATTCTAATTCAGTTTCTTCTTTGATTGGCATAAGGTTTAAAATCACAAGCTCTAATGGACGAATATCTTGAGAATTTGCTCTTGCTTCGTCCATTACGAAAATATTTTCATTTTCTAGTAAAACTTTTGCTGGAAGATTAGTTTTTATATTAACGGGCATTTTTTCTCCTTTTTTAACTAATTTTGCCATTTTTTACTTGCTAAATACTTAAAATAAAGTTAAACTAATATTTTTTTAAAGGAGAGAAAATGTTAAAACAAGATACTTTATGTATTCACGCAGGTTATGAGCCAAAAAATGGCGAAAGTAGACAAGTGCCAATCATTCAATCAACTACTTACAAATACGATTCTTGTGAATTTATGGGAAAATTATTTGACTTAGAAGAAAGTGGATATTTTTACTCAAGAGTAGCAAATCCTACAAATGATTATGTAGCTAGTAAAATTGCTAAATTAGAAGGAGCAATTGCTGGGGTGCTAACTTCTAGCGGACAAGCGGCTATATTTTTTGCAATTACAAATATTTGTAAAGCAGGAGATCATTTAGTTTGCGTAAATGAGATTTATGGTGGAAGTATAAATCTAATAGGCTTAACACTTAAAAAATTTGGAATTGATTGCACCTTTATTAGTGCAAATAGCACAGATGATGAAATAAGAGCAGCTATTAAAGAAAACACAAAATTAATTTACGCTGAAAGCGTATCAAATCCTGCTTTAGTAGTGCTTGATATTAAAAGATTTGCAAATATTGCTCACGAAAATGAAATTCCATTAGTAATTGATAATACTTTTGCAACTCCTATTAATTGTCAGCCTATAAAACACGGAGCTGATATTGTTATTCATTCAGCTACTAAATATCTTGATGGGCATTCAAGTGTGATTGCTGGGGTTGTGCTTGATAGCGGTAATTTTGATTGGAGTAAGTATCCTAAAAAATTTGCAGATTTTAACACCCCTGATGAGTCATATCACGGATTAATCTATACGCAAAAATTTGGCAAATTAGCGTATATTGTAAAAATGATTGTTCAATTAATGAGAGATATAGGTGCTTGCTTACCTGCAACTAGTGCATATATGCTATCAACTCATATTGAAAGCCTACCTTTAAGAATGGCAAAACACTGCGAAAATGCAAAAAAAATTGCAGAATTTTTAGAAAATAATGAATATATTGAAAGCGTAAATTGCCCTATGCTAAAAAGTAGTCCTTATTATAATCTAGCTTTAGAATATATGCCTAATGGGGTTTGTGGGGTTATTAGCTTTACATTAAAAGCAAATAAAGCTAAGGCAGTTAAGTTTTTAGATAGCTTAAAATTAATAATGATAGCAACTCATGTAGCTGATGCAAGAAGCTGTATTTTACACCCTGCAAGTCATACTCATAGACAATTAAATGAAGCTGAATTAATAAAAGCTGGAGTTAGCGAAGGTCTTGTAAGGCTTTCTGTTGGTATTGAAAATGCTGATGATTTAATAGCTGATATTAAACAAGCATTAGAAGTTACTTTTAAGTAATTCGTATTTGAAATTCTTATAAAATTATAAGAATTTCAATCTATATTATTTATCTTTTAAGTCCATTTACGATTGATAGCATTTCATCACTTGTAGTGATTGCTTTAGAGTTTGCTTCATAAGCTCTTTGACCTGTGATTAAATCAGTCATTTCTTCTACTAATTGCACGTTACTCATCTCTACGAAGTTTTGCTTAATTTGACCAAAACCATTAGTCCCACCCGTGCCAACTACAACTGCTCCACTAGCACTAGTTTCAAGGAAATTATTATCCCCTAATGCGTGTAAGCCACTAGGATTTATGAAGTTTGCTAATTCAATTTGACCTAGTTGCACTGCTTCAGGATTACCCGCTTGAATTACACTTACAACCCCATCAGTTCCTATCCCAATAGCAACTGCATCTTCAGGGATTGTAATTTCAGGGATTAATCTATATCCATCACTATTTACGATAGTTCCTTCACTATCTAGCTTAAAAGCACCATTTCTTGTATATGCCGTAGTGCCATCAGGTAGCTGAACTTGGAAAAAACCATTACCTGCTATTACCATATCTAATTGATTGCCTGTTTCTTTGAAATATCCTTGTGTAAATTGCTTTGTGATTGCTGTTGGGCGAACCCCAAGACCTACTTCAATACCTGTTGGACTTTGCGTTGTTGTGCTTGTGCTAGTTCCTGCGTATTCCATTACTTGATACATTAAATCAGCAAATTCTGCTCTATTTTTTTTGTATCCCATAGTATTTACATTGGCAATATTATGAGATGTTGTATCAATTTGTGTTTGCTGTGCTATCATTCCTGTTGCTGCTGTATATAAAGACCTAAGCATTTTTACTCCTATTTAACATTTGCTAATTTATTTATTGCATCGCTATTTAGCTCATCCATATGGCTAGTCATTACTTTTTGATACATTTCAACTAAACGATGAGTTTCTATAAGACCTACCATTTCATTAACGGCATTTACATTACTCATTTCTAAAAACCCACTCGCAAGTGCATTTGAGCCCTCGAAATCCTGCATTTTAGTTAAATCATCTAATTTATAAAGATTATCTCCTATCTTTTCTAAATCCCTTGTATCATCCATCCTAGCTACAAAAATCCTATTTGCTACTTCACCATCTAAATAGACATTTCCATCTGAATCAATAGTTAATCTTTGATTATCTCCTACTTGAATGCCATCA
This sequence comes from Campylobacter sp. RM12640, assembly GCF_020137595.1. Classification (NCBI taxonomy): domain Bacteria; kingdom Pseudomonadati; phylum Campylobacterota; class Epsilonproteobacteria; order Campylobacterales; family Campylobacteraceae; genus Campylobacter; species Campylobacter sp. RM12640. Next base: position 147,024 of record NZ_JACGAU010000001.1, on the reverse strand, counting down.
TTTGCAGGGTCTTCAAAATAATTCGAGCTTAATAATCTATCTCCATTTTTTGTAACTATAAAGCCATCTTCATCTAGACTAAATGCTCCATTTTTGCTAAATTTCACACTACCATCTGATGAGCGAACCATAAAAAAACAATCACTTCTTTTGATTGCAATATCTAAAGGATTGTTGGTCGGACGGATTGCACCTACGCTAAAATCTGTGTATTCTATATCAATATTAGGAACTCTATTTATGGTTTGATTTATGTATTTTGCAGCTTGTTTTGTATGATTATCAATTGGCATATTTTGCATTTCTTCATCATAAAGCCTTTTAAAATCAGCGATTACTACATTATCTCTTTTATAACCTGCAGTATTTACATTAGCTAAATTATTAGAGATAACATTTAAGCGATTTAGTTGAGTAACCATTGCTCCTGTAGCTTGATAAAATCCGTTTTGCATAACTTTCCTTAAATATTTTATATTTTGATAAAAGCAAAACTTATTCCAAAATAAGATAAACTTCTAAAAATTTTTAGAGTTTATCTTAAAATCAAATTCTTTATTTTTTATTTTTCATAATTTTGTCAAAAAATACAGAATTTAAAAAAGCCATTAAGCATATGAAAATAATGTAATATCCACTACCAATATCAAATTTTCCGTGTGATTGAACTACGATAATTGGAGTTAAAAATCCTGCTATCGCATAAGCTAAATTATAAGAAAATCCTATGCCTGTATATCTAATACTAGCCTTATAAAGCCTACACATAAATAATGATGTAAAATTAACAATACCACCAAAAAACGCCGAAGCAAAATAAAATATACAAGTTAAAGTAAAATCCTTTAAAACATATAAAGAATAAAAATACATAGTGCTAGTAAAAACTAATAAAGTAGCAAAAATTTTGCAAATTAAACTAGCTTTAAATCTATCAGCCAATGCCCCACAAACAACAAGTCCAATCATCATAAATATACTCGCAATAATTTGTAAGCTAGTATTTAAAGCAGGATTAATATTTAAAATACCTTTCATAAAATTAGGCATCATTATTAAAAATACTAAAACACAAGCAGTAAGAACAATAGTTAAAAACATTGATAAAATTATTTCCATTTTATAATCTTTTATGACTGATTTTATAGGAAAATCGCTTAATTGTTTTTCAGCTTGAAGTTGCTTAAAAATAGGAGTTTCTTGCAAAAATCTTCTAAGATAAATGCTAATTAGACCAAAAATACCACCTATTAAGAAAGGAATTCTATACGCATAATCTTTTATTTCATCTTCTGTGAAATTTAGTTGAAGCAATAACGCACTTAAAGCTCCTAAAGTAATACCACCACAAACCCCACTAGTTAAAACTCCTAAAAACAATGCCTTTTTATTATCAGGACTATGTTCATATATAAAAGCCCAAGCACCAGGTAACTCTCCACCAATTGCAACGCCTTGAACTAATCTAATAGCTAATAAAATAGCAATAGCAAAATAGCCAATTTGCTCATAAGTAGGCATAATCGCAAAAATAAATGTAGGAATTACCATTAAAATAATGCTTAATAAAAACATATTTTTCCTACCAAACTTATCGCCAAAATGTGCCATTATAACTCCACCTAATGGACGAGCTAAATACCCTGCAGCAAAAGCTCCATAAGTGTTTAATAATTTTATACTCTCATCAAGCTCTTTTGGAAAAAAATGATGTGTAAAATACGGAGTAAATAATGCAAATATAATAAAATCATAAAATTCTAATGTCCCACCTAATGCACTTAATGCTAAGGTTTTTGTATCTTTTTTTGTAATAGTTTTCATCAAATTCCTTTAAATTTCTTTGTTTTTTTTATTTCTAATTTTGATTTTGTTAATGATTATTAATTTGAGTAAGAGTATATAGGTAAGGCTTTGCCTTACCAATAGATATAAGTTTTTGTAGATTTAATATCTGCGTAGTTTAAAATTGTGCCATCTTCTAAAGTGATTTTTTCATCATCAGCACTAAGTAATTTTGAGATAATTTCTTCTTTTTCTTTAGTTTTAATTTTTAGTATCTCACCTATACTAAGTTTAAAATGCTCTATTTTAGTAAGCTTTCTTTCAAGTCCAGGAGAGCTTACTTCTAAAAAGTATTTTTCATCTGTAGGTGGATTTAAATCAAGTATAGGAGAAATCAATCTACTAAATTGCTCGCAATCATCAAGGCTAACTGATTTACTTTCTCCATCTTTTAAGATGAAAATTCTATAAATAAAGTTATTGCCTTCTTTTGCTAATTCAGTATCATAAATCACTAAATTAAGCTGTTTAGCTAAATTCTCTAGCTCCATTTATTTCTTTTCCTTATTAATTTGCTTAAATAATTCTTCTATTCTATTAATTTTATCTAAACTATCGTCAAACCTAAAATGAAAATTTGGACATCTATACATACCAAGCGCTCCTAAGCAATGAGCTTGCAATACTTTACTAACTCTTTTTAGCTTAGAAAGAACTAAATTTTGTTCATCTTTTGTAAGCGACATTTTATCTAAATATATAAAAGCATCATAACGACCCTTTTTACAATCTACATCATTTACTAATAGACCACTTAATAAAGGATCATCTAAGTTTGCTAAAGCTTCTCCTACTAATTCCTTTAGCAAACTTTGTGTTCTTAGGCGTTTTATTTGTGCTTTATCATTCATTATAAACTAGCCTTACTTTGAACTTCTTTATAACTTTCTATAAAATCGCCTTCTCTCATATCATTAAATCCAACGATACCAACACCACATTCATAACCTTTGCTAACTTCTCTAGCGTCGTCTTTAAAGCGTTTAAGTGAGCTAATCTCTCCTTCAAACACTACAACACCTTCACGAATAACACGGATTTTAGCCCCTCTTACTATACTTCCATCAGTTACCATACATCCTGCTATTTGTCCTACTTTTGGCACATTGATTACTTGTCTAATTTCAGCTTGTCCGAGTTGCTCTTCGCTAATAATAGGACTCATTAAACCACCTAAAATAGCCTTAATTTCATCAATTAAATTGTAAATTACATTATATGTTTTAATCTCAACCTTAGCTTCTTTTGCTTTTTCCTTAATATCCCCTGTTGGACGAACATTAAAGCCAACTATAACACCACCACTAGCTTGTGCTAAAGCAATATCTCCTTGAGATATTCCACCAACACCACCTAAAACAATATCAACTTTTACCTCATCATTTGAAAGCTTTTCAAGACTTCCTCTAATAGCTTCTAATGTTCCACCTACATCGGCTTTTAAAATAACAGGTAATGATTTTAAATTCCCTTCTTTAATTTTTGCACTTAATTCATCAAGGCTTACTTTTGTTGATTTGCTTAATTCTTTTTGTCTTAAATATTCGTGGCGTTTTTGTGCGTAATCTCTTGCTTCTTTATCAGTTGCAACACTAATTAAAGTCTCACCTGCATCAGGAATTTCATTAAGACCCATAATTACACCACACTCGCCTGGTAAAATCTCTTTTAGTGCGTTACCTTTGCTATCTGTAATACTTTTTACCCTACCATAAGCAATGCCTGCTACAACGGTATCTCCTACTCTTAGCGTTCCATTTTCCATAATCACAGTAGTTACTACACCACGACCTTTTTGTAAAGAACTTTCAACTATATTTGCTTTTGCAGCTGTATTCTTATTTGCTTTAAGCTCTAAAATTTCAGCTTGTAATAAGATAATTTCAAGTAAATCTTCAATTCCAGTTCCCTTTAAAGCACTAATATGAACGAATTCATGACTTCCACCCCACTCAGTTGGCATAATATCAAGCTCTGCTAATTGGGTTTTAACTCTATCAGGATTTGCTGCTTCTTTATCTATTTTATTAACAGCGATAATGATTGGAACACCAGCTGCTTTTGCATGCGAAATTGCTTCTTTTGTTTGTGGTTTTACACCATCATCAGCTGCAACAACGATAATTACTATATCAGTAACACTAGCACCCCTAGCTCTCATCGCTGAAAATGCTTCGTGACCTGGAGTATCAATAAAGGTTATATTTTTACCATTTTTATTAACCATATAAGCACCAACATGCTGAGTAATTCCACCTGCTTCGCCACTTGCTACACGACTATTTCTAATATAATCAAGCAAACTTGTCTTACCATGATCAACATGCCCCATAATTGTTACAACAGGAACTTTAATATCTTTTAATTCTTCTTGATTTTCTTCATAATCAGCAACATAATCAAATTGTGCAGTCTCATCAAAAAAGCTTATTTCAATTCCAAACTCAAGTCCTAAAATCTCAATAGTTTCTTCATCTAAGAAATCATTTTTAGTAGTCATCATTCCTTGCATAAATAATTTTGAAATTAATTCACTATCTTTTTTACCTAACTTCTCTGCTAATTCATAAAGTCTTATTTCTTTAGGAATTTTAATACTTGTAATTTCTTCGCTACTTTGTTCTTTTTTATATGCTTTTGATTTTTTACGGCGAGACCTTGCTATTGAAGTATTTGTAAATTGATTGATTTGGTTATTAAATGCACTTCTTAATGAAGTTTGTGCCTTTGCAGGCTTTTCAATATCTTCTTTTCTTTCATTAAATGAAAAATCAGGCATAACCACAACATCATCTTCATCATCATTAATCTCTGCAAAATTAGTATCAAAATCCATCTTAGATGAACTTTCTTTTCTTGCTGCTGGAACTATTTTTTTAGCTTTTTTCTTTTTTAAGCTTTCATCTGTGCTAAATATTGAAGCAAACGATACGGGCTCTTTTGATTGAGCTTTAGGCTTAACCTCTTCTTTAACTTCTTCTTTTGCTGCATTTTTCTTCTTAATAATTACTAAGCCACGGCGTTTTTCAAGCCCACTTCTTGCAAGACTTACAGGTTCTTCTTGCACTAATTCTTCTTTTGCTATTTCTTTGCTTTTCATTTCTTCTTTAACTTCTACCTTAGTGATTTTTTCTTCTACTATTTTTTCTTCTTTAGTTTCTTGTTTATCTTCTTTGGTTTCTTCTTTAAGAATTTCTTTTTGTTTGCTTTCAGTTTTTTTTGTTTTTTCAATCTTTTCAGTCTTTGTACTTTTTTCAGCTTTTTCAGTTTTACTTTTTGTTGTTTTAGAAGTAGTTGATTTTGTACTAGATTTTTTGGCACTTTTACTTGATTTTGCAACTTCATCTTTTAAAATTTGTTGAATTGTTCCATTTTTTAAATACTCATATATTGCTGCTGCTACATCTTCACTTACAGCTTTTTGAGGTGATTTATAATCAAATCCTAATTCATTAATTTTTTCTAAAGTTTCTTTATTTTGATAACCTAATTCCGCTGCTATTTCACTAATTTTTATATTCGCCATTTAAAAACCTTTCTTTTAATTTACTAGCAAGTTCTTTTTTATCTATATTAATTTTTATAACTTTTTGCAAAGACTTTAAAAAATCACTATCATCTTTTTTAAGGCATTCATCACATAAATACATACTTCTACCGCTATTAAATTGAAATAAAACTTCATTTAAAGACACTTGAAAACGCTTTAAATCAGTTTGATTTTTTCTAATCTTGCAAATAATACACATTCTAATAGGTTTTGCTTTTTTCATAATCTTTTAATTTTAATTGTTTTTGCTTAACAGAAGTCTTAAAAGCTTTATTTTCAAACATTTTAATTTTCTATTCTAAATTCTTTAAAAGATTTAGAATAGAAAGAATAAAAATTAAGATTTAGATTTTTCCATACGGCGTCTTAGAGTTGGGTCTAAATAACGCTTTCTAATACGAATATTAATTGGAGTTACTTCTACTAATTCATCTTCTTCAATCCACTCCATAGCACGCTCTAAAGTAGGTTTTCTAGGTGGAACTAATTTAATAGCATCATCACTACCACTAGCACGAACATTGGTTAGGTTTTTACCTTTTATAGGATTTACATCAAGGTCATTCGGACGACTATGCTCGCCTATAATCATACCAACATAAGTTTTTGCTTGAGGGTCTATAAATAAAACACCCCTATCTTGAAGATTCCATAATGAATAAGCTAATGCAACACCATTTTCCATACTCACTAATGCTCCATTTTGGCGTTTTTCAACACTACCAACAAAAGGTCTAAATTCCATAAAACTATGATTCATTATACCTTCACCTTTTGTATCTGTTAAAAACTGACTTCTAAATCCAATTAGCCCACGAGCAGGAATTTCAAACTCAAGTCTAGTTTGTCCATCTCCTGTTGGAACCATACTTTTCATCTCAGCTCTTCTTCTTCCAAGCTTTTCAATAACCGTTCCACTAAACTCATCAGGAACATCAATAACTAGATTTTCAAAAGGCTCTGTTTTAACTCCATTTTCAATTTTTACGATAACTTCAGGGCGTCCAAGACAAAACTCAAAACCTTCTCTTCTCATATTTTCAGCTAAAATCGTAATTTGTAATTCACCACGACCACTTACTTTAAACTTACCTTCGCCAATATTTTCATATTTCATAGCGATATTTGTCTTCATTTCGCTTTCTAATCTTTCAGCGATTTTATTACTTGTAACATGCTTTCCTTCAGTTCCTGCTAAAGGTCCATCATTTACGCTAAATACAACGCTTAAAGTAGGTTCTTCTATATGTAGTGGGTCAAGTGGCATAGGATTGCTAGGATCAACTACGCTATCTCCAACATCTAAAGCATCAAAACCTGCAATTGCTACGATATCTCCTGTGCTAGCACTATCAATATCCATTTTTTCTAAACCTAAAAATCCAATTAGTTTTGAAATTCTTCCTGTGTGTTTTGTCCCATCAGCCTTAGCTAACATTACATTTTGATTTTTTGAAATTGTTCCATTGAAAATTCTAGCAATTCCAATTTTACCAACGAAGTTATCATAACCTAATGTAAATACTTGTAATTGTAAAGGATTTTCATTACTACCACTTGGTGCTGGAACATGCTCAATTATCTTGTCAAATAAAGGTTGCATATCCTTACTATCATCATCTAATTCATTTTTTGCAATACCTTCTTTTCCAATTGCATAAATTACAGGGAAATCTAATTGCTCATCAGTTGCATCAAGTGCAGCAAAAAGGTCAAATACTTCATTAATTACTCTATCAGGTTCAGCTGCAGCTTTATCTATTTTATTTACCACAACTATTGGTCTAAGACCTAATGCTAATGCTTTTTTAACAACGAATTTAGTTTGTGGCATAACACCTTCTTGAGCATCAACGATTAATAAAACCCCATCAATCATCTTTAAAACACGCTCAACTTCTCCACCAAAATCTGCGTGGCCTGGAGTATCAATTATGTTAATTTTTGTGCCTTTATAATTAATTGCTGTGTTTTTTGAAAGAATTGTAATTCCACGCTCTTTTTCAATATCATTACTATCCATAACGCGTTCATCAACTTGGTCTCTTTCGCTAAATGTTCCTGATTGTTTTAATAACTGATCAACCATTGTAGTCTTACCATGATCAACGTGTGCGATTACTGCTATATTTCTAATACTCAATGTTTTCTCCTTGATTTTAAAGTAAAAGTTTAATTAATTTAGGTTAATTTTTAAATATGAAATCACAAAAACTTGGAACGAATTTTGCTAAATCCCATTAAGTTTTAAACAAGGATTATTATGAAAGATTTATTAATTTTACAAGATGTAAAAAATCTAAATTCTAAAAAAGGTAAAGGCTCTAAAAAGTCTGGCGGAGAAGGTTTTGCTGATTTATTATTTAATCAAACCGATGTAAAAGATACTAAAAATTTATTGGTAATGCAAAATGTATTTAAAGCAAAAAATGAAATAAAAAATAAAGATATAAAACAATTTAGTAATATAAATCTAGCTTCAACTTTATTAAATGAAAAAACAAGCAAACAAGAGCCAAATTTATTAGCAAGTCTTTTACAAAATCCAAAAACTCTACAAGATAAAGTATCAAAAATAGTGCAAAATGCAAAAGAAATGAATGAATTTTTACCTAAAAGATTGCAAATAAGTGATGCTGAAATTATGCAAGATATTAAGACTTCTATGGAAGATGTTGAATATGGAAAAGAACTTTTAGATGATTTGAATTTCGTTCAGATTTTAGATTTTTTAGACATATTAAAGCAAGATAAAAAAAATGTAAAATTAAATGATTTTTTTAACTTAAAAAATATTGTTAATAATAAAGCTAGTTTAGAAAGTTTTGCAAATACAAATAGCGTTCATTCATTAGTAGAACTTGCAAAAGAGCATAAATTAGGGCTTAGCAATATAACTTATGAAAAAATTAAAAATAATGAATATAACGAGCAAATTTTTGCTAAACCATATCCTAAATTATATGAGCAAAATTTCTTCTCACACGCATTAAACAAAAATACAAAAATTGAAGAGAATTTAAAAAATACTGAAATTAAAAAACCAAATTTAGAAAGTTTATTATCAGTAAAAAGTGAAAAAATTGTATCTAATAATACAAACGAACCTATTATAAACGCTGAAAAAACTCTAAAAACTGGGGCTTTAAATGAGTTATTAAGCAAAATTGCAAATGATGATAAAAAACAAACTAAAGATATAAAAGAAGAAGCATTTAAAATCGTTTCAAAAGATATAGAAACACAAAGTCCAAAAATCACTCCGAACACAATTAAAAATGATATAAAAGATATACAAATTCAAGCAAATAAAACTCAAATTCAAACCCAAGAAACAAAAGAAAATGAAAATAAAATTCTACCTGAAGTAAATATAGTAGAAGAAAATTTACAAGATAATTTAGATGAAAACTCAAGCCAAACTCAAGATAATAAAGAAAAGCTAAATCTACCACAAAATCTTAAAGTTGATTTTTTAAATCCTAATAAAGAACTTAGTAAAGAACAAACTAAATTAGTAATTGATAATTTTACAAGAGATTTTAAAGAAGAAATAGAAAAATTCAAAGCTCCAAGCCATAAAGTTAGCATTAATTTAAATCCTAAAGAATTAGGAGAAGTTAATGTTACTATGATTGCAAGGGGTAATAACTTACATATAAATCTTAATTCAAACAATGCAAATACTTTAAATCTTTTCATAGCAAATCAGCAAGAATTTAAAAATAGCCTTGTAAATATGGGCTTTACGGGTCTTGCTATGAATTTTGGAGATAAAAAAGAAGGTTCAAATCATCAAGAGCAGCAAAAAGCTCGTAAAAAATATGAAGAAATTGAAGAATTAGAAAGCACAAGCGATATGCCAAGTGGAATTAATGCTGTGCTTTATAGATATTTTTAAAGGGGTAAAAAATGTTGGTTTCAATTTTATTAATAAGTTCAATGATAATTTTAGCAGTAAGCTTTGCTGCTAAAATATATTTTAAAGATAGTTAAAATAATTAAAGCCTTTATTATTTAGGCTTTAATTAAATTCTTAAAATTATTTACAAATAAACATATCTATTTTTTGATTGTTAGTATTATCTATAAATACTGAAGTTCCGTTGTTAAATCCGTGAGTTTTGATATTGATTTTTATACCTTGACAATCTAAATCCTTACCTGAATTATAAATATTTAAAATCTCTTGCTTTAAAGCTCCACTTGAATTATCTAGGCTAGTGTATATAAAACCAACTATAAAAGTAACAACTATTAATGAAATAACAGCCACATAAAGCTTAGAATTAAAATGATTTTTATAATAAATGCAAACACCAATTAATGCAAAAAACAATATTAAAAATATTGCAAATCTAATCATTTTAAGCCCCTTAATTTATAGGTCAAATCACCTGCGTTAAATCCAACCACTACGCCTTTATCTAAAGTAATTTCTCCTAAATTACTAAATAATTTTAAAGAATTATCAACTCTTTTTATATCGTCTATGAAACAAGCATTAGGAAAATGCTTAGCTAAATCAATTTTAATTTCATCTTCATTAGCACTATAAACAGGCAAAATAAATAACTTTGAAAAACCTTCAAAACAAGTTTTAAAACCTTCTAAATTATCAAGCAATCTTGTGTATTTATGCGGTTGCCAAATCGCTATAGTATCATCTAAATTTAGTGCTTTTGCATAAGAAAATATGCCTTTTTTAGTCTCTCTTACTTCGGTTGGATGATGAGCGTAATCATCAATTATTACAAAATCCTTACTAGCATATAAAACATCAAAACGCTTTTTAATACCACAAAAATCTTTTAAATTTTGCTTAATCTCACTTAGGCTTAGTCCAACACACCTAGCAGCAAGTATTGCTAAAGCAGTATCAATAGCTATACATTCGCTATGACCTTGCACGCTAAAGCGACCAAAATCTCTTAAATCAAAAGATATAAAAGGCAAATAATCCTTAACTTCAAATTCTAAGTTTTTAATATCTTCGCTAGGCACTAACCTTTCACAATCTAAATCAATTGTAGCTAAAAACTCATCTTCAGCATTAATTACTCTAATTTTGCTTTGTTTTAAAAAGTCTGTATAAGCTTTATAAAAAGCGTTTAAATCGTGGTTATAATGCTCTAAATGTTCAGGTTCAGCATTAGTTACTATACTTAAAGCAGGATTTAAATTCAAAAACGAACTATCACTCTCATCAGCTTCAAAAACTAATTTTTCACTAGTTTTATACACCATATTTTTACCAGCTCTTTTATCCACTGCACCGATTATAAAAGAGCTTTGCAAAATATTTGCTAGGATACTACTTGTAGTGCTTTTGCCGTGTGCACCTGCAACTGCAAAAAGCATTTTGTTTTCTAAAATAAGTGGCAAGGCTTCTTTTCTTGATAGAACTTTTATGCCTAGTTCTTTTGCTTTTTTTATTTCAGGATTGTTTTCACGAATTACTGCTGAATGCACTACTAAATCAATATCGTTGCTTAAATTTGATGCACTATGACCTATAAAAACCGCAATTCCTTCTGCTCTTAATTCTTTTACTAATTCACTCTCATAAACATCGCTTCCTAAAACACTAATTCCACGCTCATTTAAAAATCTAGCCAACGCACTAAGACCAATGCCACCAATACCGATAAAAAATATTTTTTTCATAAAAATCCTTTAAGAAAATGCTAGAGCAATCAAAATTAACCCTGCTCCTAATAATTGTAAAATTGTAAATACTTCTCCATAAAAACTTCCTAAAATTCCAGCCGAAATTGGCTCAAGTAGTAAAATCAATGCGACTTTACTTGGATGAAGGTGCTTTTGAGCATAATTTTGAGCAAAAAAGCAAAATATTGTAAATATCAATGCTGATACTAAAATAAGTATAAAAATCTTAGAATTTGAAATAGGAATTAGACTTAAATCAGCAAAAATTAAAGCCGATAATAAATACATTATCGTGCTGCCTACAAATTGAAAAAATATAAAGGTATTTAAATCATTTGATTTTAAAAATTTATCATTTAAAGCCACTAAAAGTGCAAAAAACACAGCACAAATTATCGCTAAATATTCGCCTTTTCCAAAATTATCAAAATTCGCATCACTAAATAAAAACATACCAAAACAAGCAAGTAAAGCTAGGAAAAATATCTTAAAACTAAGCTTTGCTTTGCTTATAAAAAAGCATAAAAATGGAGCAATAATTCCTTCTAAACCAGTTAGAAAAGCCACATTAGAGCTTTGAGTAAAGCTTAGTGCTTGGGTTTGAAAAATAAAGGCAAACGCCATACAAAAACCAGTGATTAATCCGTATAAATAAGTATTTTTGTAATGCTTTAAAATATCATTTTTCACCAAGAAAAAAAACACAATAGAAGCTAATAAAAATCTATAAAATAATAATTCATAGCTATTTATATAGTTTAATACCCACTTAGTAGGTAAAAACGATGCTCCCCAGATAACTACAGCAAATATTAATAAAAAAAATGATTTTTCTTGATGGTTCATAAATTAAACTTATTAAGATTTAAAATATCTTTTGAAAAATCAAAATAATATAAATAATCAAGTTTTACTTCATAACCTGCTAGATATTTTAATGCCAAAATACTTGCAAAAGTAGCACTAAACATAACAAATGGAGTTGCTTGGGGTTTTATCCTTTTTATTTCATTTTTGAATGCTATTTTTTTATTTTTTACAATACTAGCACTTATGAAAAACTCTTCAACACTAGCAAAAATCCAAGGAATATTATTAGCTTTAGCGTAATTATCAATTTCAGCTCTAACTGATAAATTATCAGTCGCATCCATAATCAAATCAGCACTAGGTTTAGTAGCAAAAAATTCTGCCGCACTCATTTTATAAGTTTTTATATCACAAAATGAACGCTCTTTTAATTTATTAAAACAATCAACCTTAGCTTTACCTTCATCGTTAAAATTAAACATAATTTGCCTTTGAATATTGCTAAAGCTAACTATATCAAAATCAACTACACTAATACTCTTTATACCACTACTAGCAAGTGCGTATGCTATACTTGAGCCAAGACCGCCTGCACCTATTATTATGATTTCTTTGTTTTCTAAATTCTTTTGCTTATCTTTTAATAATAAAGTTTGTCTTTCATAAAAGTCGCTTGTTGATTTCATTTCTTACTTCCTTAAATTGCCAAAATTTAGCAGCTTCACTAGGTTTGCTAATTTCAGAAATTAATACTTCTTCAGCGTCGCTTAATTCTTGAACTATATCTCCATAAGCATTGCATAAAAAACTATTACCATAAAAATTCCACTCTAATTCATCTACTTCGCTAACACCAATACGATTTATTCTTAAAATATTAGTATTATTTAAAAATGCTCTCATTTTAATAAGTTCGCACCATCTAGAATTTGAATTATAAGTATTTGCCGTAGGAATTATCAATAAATCTAATTCATTTGCCTTTTTAAAAAACTCATCAAAATGTATTTCATAGCCAAATAAAACGCCTATTTTAAAATTATCACATTTAAAAGTATGTAATTTAATAGCTTTTGTTGAATTTATAAAAAAATCCTTTTCATTCCAATGTGAATACGGCATAAAAACTTGCTGATTTATATATTTGATTTTACCTTTATTTGCTACTAAGCAAGTTTTATTAAAACCTTTATTAGTGCTAAGAATTATAGGAGCAACTATACATAAATTATATTTAGCACTATATTCTTTTAAGGCTTCTAGTTTTACCTTGCTTTGCTCTTTTACTAAATCAACTGGCATTTGCTTTAATTCAGTAAAAAAATTATTTAAAACATACTCGCCTAACGCTACTAACCTAACATCTTTTTGCTCGCAAATCCTTAAATAATAATCAAGCCTTGCATTGCTTAAAGCCTGAGTGCTTAGTTGAAGTGCTGCTATTTTCAAAATGGCAATCTTTCTGTATCAATACTTAAAGAATTATTTTGTTTAGTTTGTTCAAATTCTTCAATATCTTTACTAGCCTTATCTAATAATTCTCTAGCTTCGTTTATTAGTTTCATACCATCTTTATACGCATCTACTAAATCAAATAAAGGCGTTTGCTCATCTTCAATTATTTTTAATTTTTCATCTAAAATTTCACAGATTTGTTCGTAAGTTTTTTTCATTGATTTACCTTATAATTTGGTGCTTCTGCAGTGATTGTTACATCATGAACATGGCTTTCTTTAAGCCCTGCACTAGTAATTTCTACAAACTCGGCTTTTTCTTGAAAATCTTTTATATTTATAGCTCCGTTATAACCCATTGAGCTTCTAAGACCACCAAGTAATTGAAACACTACATTTTTAATACTTCCAGTATGTGGAACTCTTCCTTCAATTCCTTCTGGCACTAGCTTTTCTTTTGCTGTTCCTTCTTGAAAATATCTATCAGAACTACCCTTTGCCATAGCCCCTAAGCTACCCATACCGCGATACGATTTATATTGTCTTCCTTGATATGTGATAAATTCTCCTGGACTTTCATCAGTCCCTGCTAAAAGCGAGCCTATCATTACACTACTTGCACCTGCTGCAAGAGCCTTTGCGATATCTCCTGAATACTTTATCCCACCATCAGCAATTATAGGCACATTAAACTCTTTAGCAACTTCAGCACAATCACTAATAGCAGTAATTTGTGGAACTCCAACTCCACTTACTATACGAGTAGTGCAAATACTACCTGGTCCAATACCAACCTTTATAGCATCTGCTCCTGCTAATGCTAAATCCCTAACCGCCTTAGGATTAGCGATATTGCCTACTATTACATCTATATTTAATTCTTTTTTGATTTCTTTTAAAGTATCAATTATGCCTTTACTATGTCCGTGAGCACTATCCATAACCAAGACATCAACACCTGCATTTACTAAAGCTCTAGCCCTATCAAGTTGCCCTACTCCAATAGCAGCACCTACTACTAATCTTCCTAATTTATCCTTATTTGCATTTGGATATTCTTTACGCTTTTTTAAATCCTTTATAGTAATAAGACCACAAAGAGTATTATCATCATCTACTAAAGGTAATTTTTCTATTTTATTTTTACTAAAAATTACTTCAGCTTCATCTAAGGTGCAACCTTTTTTAGCAGTAATTAAAGGCATTTTTGTCATCACCTCATCAACTATTTTTGAAAAAACAGTCTCAAATCTCAAATCACGATTAGTTAAAATTCCTAATAATTTTTTATCATTATCTACAACAGGAACACCTGAAATACTATATTCATTCATAATAGCTAAAGCATCACTTACCTTTGCTTTAGTATTAACATAAACAGGGTCATATATAATACCACTTTCACTTTTTTTAACCCTGATTATTTCTCTTACTTGGCTTTCAATATCCATATTTTTATGAATTATTCCAATTCCACCAAGCCTTGCCATCATTATTGCAGCCCTATGCTCTGTAACCGTATCCATAGCAGCCGAAATTAAAGGCATATTTAAATTAATATTTTTAGTAAGCTTTGTGCTAATATCAACTTCTTTTGGTAAAACTTCTGAATATTGCGGAACCAATAATACATCTTCAAATGTTAGAGCTTTTTTAATAATATTCACTGGATTTTCCTTTCGTAGTTTATTTTATTATAAGGGCTATTGATTAATTAAAGCCCATTTTAATTTCTTTAGAAAAATCGCTATTTAGTTCTTTTTGAATACTTTCTTTAAAATCATCTAATCTAAAAATTCCATCGCCTTGAGCAACTTTTATAGCAGTATTTTTAACAACCATTTTAATCTGTGCTCCACTTAATTCATAACTTTTTAAATCTTCTACTTTAAATCCTGATTCAAATTCCGCATTTTTTGGTAAGTGTAATTTCCAAATCTTCTCACGCTCTATTTCTGTTGGATTTGAGAATTTGATTTTATACTCAAATCTCCTTGAAAATGCTGGGTCTAAACTATCTAAAAAGTTAGTTGTAGCTATTACAATGCCATCAAATTTTTCTAGTTGTTCTAAGAAAATATTTTGCATTTGATTATGCATTAATTCACTTCCGTGACTTGCTACACTTCTAGTGCTTAAAAATTGATCGGCCTCGTTTAATAATAAAATAGGTGGAGTTTTAACGCTTTTGCTAATTATTTTATAATTATCAAAAATAGCACGAACATTTTTCTCACTCTCTCCTACATACTTATCTAATACTTTAGAGCAATCTAGTGTGATAATTTCTCTTTTTAAAGTTTTTGCTAAATAACTAGCACTCATAGTCTTACCCGTGCCTGGAGGTCCATAAAAAATTATATTAGCTCTTAAAATATCATCTTTTACTATGCCCCAATCTTTCAATCTTTTTGCCACACTTTTGGTTGAGCGTTTTTTAAGACTTGTTGCTAAATCGCTAATATCTTTACTAACTATTAAATCTATTTCATTTATTTCTAAATATTCAAAGAAATTTAATTCTTCTACAATAGCTTTAATATTTTCGCCTTTATTTGGGAAAAAATATTTTAAAGCATTATCACTTATAATAAATCTATTATCATTACCAACATATTCAATTAATTCATTGCTAAGCAACTTAGAATCATCACTTAACAATTCATAATTTCTAATCTTTTCTAATTGATAAGGATTAATTATGCTTAATAATTCTTCATAATGAAGTGGTTTTTTAGAGCCTGTTAATTCTTCTTTTAATAAAGCCATTAATATAAGAGTTTCTTCGGCACTCAAATCATAATCTTTCATAATTTCATTAAAAGGATTATGAAATTTTGGGCTATTTTTAAGCCTTGTATTAATCAAATCAAGTCTTAAATCCGATGTTAAAAACTCTAATTTAATCCTAGCATCAATCATATCAAAGCAATCATTTAAATAAACGCTTAAATCAGTATAAGGCTTATGTTTATATTCTTCTAATTCATTATCACTAATTAATCTTGCTCCATCAAATTCATTAGCAAGGTTAAAAAATACATGAGCATATCTTGTAAGTGCTATTGACTGAAATAAAATAAGCCCTGCATTATCTTTATAATTAAACTGCTTTCCGCTTGCTTCTTGAATAAATTTTTTCTCATATAGCTCAACGAAATTTGGTAAATACGAAACCATTTGAGCGGTAGTATTAGCATTAAACGCATCTTCTACAATGCTATGAAACTTTATCCCAAAACGAGATTTTATAGTTTTGTTTAGCATTGTTCTTAATATAATGCACGCTTCTTTAGATAGACCTTGATTTAATAACTTTAAATATAAAAAACTCTCTTCGTAATTATTACTTAAAAACTCTTTAATTTTTTCCAATTTCTAACTCTTTTTTTAATTCTTTTTTCAATACTTTTCCAGCAGCATTTTTTGGTAATTCGCATTTAAACACAATTGTTTTAGGAACTTTATAATTTGCTAAATACTTTTTAAGATACTTTTGAATTTCTTGAGCACTTAGTTTAGCACCTTCTTTTAAACAAACATAAGCAACAACGCTTTCATCTAACTCACTATCCTTAACACCTATAACAGCACAAGAATCAATTTCATCTAATTGCATAATAATATCTTCAATTTCTCTTGGATATATATTAATCCCCTTTGCAATTATTATGTCTTTTTTCCTATCTACTATATAAATAAATCCATCTTCATCAAGTCTTGCAATATCACCTGTTTTAAGCCACTCGCCTTCTATTACTTCATTGGTTAATTCGGGTTTATTGTAATAGCCTTGCATTACACAATCACCCTTTACGATTAACTCCCCTACTTCTCCGATAGGCAATTCTTTTAAATCATCATCTACTACTTTTACTTGATACCCGTGTAATGGCAAACCTACTGAATTAACCTTTTGCTTATCTAGGCGATTTACCGCAACTACTGGAGAACATTCGCTTAATCCATAGCCTTCTAAAACTGCGGTTCTTTTAAATTTTTCCTTATAGGCTTTAAGAGTTCCTTCACTTAAGGCACTAGAGCCTGATACTATAATTCTAATTTTATGAAACCACATAAAATACCAAGGTAACTTTGCTTTTAATAAAGCATTTAGTATCACAGGAACTGAAAATAATATCGTAACTCTTTTTAATAGAATTTGTTTTATAACATTTGAAAAAGGTAAAACAGAACGCTCAATTACAAGCGAGCAACCCGAAAGTAAAGGTAATAAACAAACTGCTGTTAAAGTAAAACTATGAAACATAGGCAAATACGCTATGGCTCTATCTGATGATTTTATTTTAAAATCGTGTTGAGCTGATTTGATATTTGATAAAATATTTTTATAGCTTAATAAAACTCCTTTAGGAAGACCTGTTGTTCCTGAAGTGTATATTATATGAACGCTATCATCAATACTAGCTTCACACTTAAAATTATAAACAGGTGCATAATCTAAATAACTCGCTAAATATCCATCTTTTAAATTATCATCAAAAGAATGGTATATTAAAATATCTTTAAATTCATTAGCTAATTCAGCAGCTTCTTTAATATCTTTTGAAACTATTAATAATTTTGCATCGCAGTCTTTAATAATATACTCATATTCTTCACATTTTAGCATAGTATTAATAGGAACTGCGACTGCTTTTAAAGATGCTATTGCAAAATATAAAATCATAAATTCTTTGCAATTACTCATAATAAAAGCTACATTGTCACCACTTTTAACGCCTTGATTTTGCAAAAAAGCTATCATTTTATCTACATGAGTTTTTAACTCTTTAAAGCTTATTTTTCCATTTGCATCAAAAATAGCAACTCTACTTAAATTAGAATAATGTTCTAAGTATTCATAATAATTTTGCATTTACATCCTTTAATTAAAACTCATAATTGATACCAACATTTACAATCTGATTTGATTGATTTGAAAACTTACCTTTAGTCTGTATCAAAATATTATCAGTAACATTATTTACTTTAACATCAGCATAGTGTTGATATGCTCCCGCTCCTGTTACTTTTAAGTTTTTGTTTAATCTATATTCAAGTCCTAAAGAATACATATACATTCTACTATCTTTTGCTAAAAAGCTTATTTTCTCGCGTCTTACTGGACTATCTTCTGTAGAAAAACCTAGCATAAGCGATAATTCTTTATCATAGTTATATCTATAACCAAAGCTAAGTAATGTTGTATCTCTCCAACCTTGTTCTAAACTACTTTGTAAAAATGATGATAAAAAATACTCTTCAATAGCTTGCTTATCTTTAGGGTCTAAAGTAGCACCTATACTCATAGCAACTTTTTGAAAACCTTCAATAGTATTACAATCATTACCAGATGCTGCACACTTTTGCATAAATTGCATTGTTGCGAGCTTTAATGATTGTGGAATTTCTGGTGAATTTATTTTTAAATCCAATGTTTTTGCTTTACTCCAAAATGTTCTTCCCATATTAAACATAAACTCGTGTTTACCATATTCATAGGCAATACCAAAATTAGCATTAGCAGGATATAAGAAATTAGCACTCACATAACCATTATAACCAACTTTACTATCTTGAGTAGGTAAAGTTCCAACTATAGAACCATTGGTAGGGTCTATTTTATATACTTCACTCATAAGACCAGCCAATCCAATACTCATAGCTGCTAACTCTTGAATAGACATTTGCATAGAATTAAATTGTTCTTGATTTTTTGGAGATAAATTATTTGCAAAATCAAACATTCCAAACTTTGACATTTTAAAATCAATATTACCTTCAAACTTATTTTTATAAGAAGAATTGTAAAGTAATGAAAATCTTAATTTATCATCAAAATATTTAGGAACATAAGTTAAAGATAATTTGTATCCAAATTTATAACCATTATCTACCCTAGCATCTCCTTCATATACCCAAGAATAAGGATGTGCATTACCTTTTTCATCAACCCAAACTCTATTTACACTACTAATATCTGCTGGAATATATCTAGGATTTTTTGCATTATCTTTTAAAATATTAAATTTGATTCTAGTATGATTTAATGTTAAACTTGCACCCAAACTTAATTCATCAATAGGCTTATAAGCATAGGAAATAGCTGCAGTTCCACCACGAATATCCATATTATTAGCAAGTGCTTTTGCATAATCACTATTCCATCCATAAACAGCAGCAAAATCAGTATAACCTGCAAATCCAACAAAATGTTGCTCGTTAATAGGATAAACAAATGCAAGTGTTGGTATAAAGAACGAAAACTCTTTTCCGTGTGCATCAGTGGCGTTATAATATGGTTCGCCATCTAAACCATTTACCAATTCATTTGTAAATCTTGAGCCAGCAGCATTGTAAAAATTTGAACTAAAATGCAATTGTGGATTTTGTCCTAAAAATCCCATATTTGCTGGATTTATAAAAGCCGCATCGGCACTAAAACTCTTTGCTAAATTTGAGCTAGATAAAGCTACTCCATCAGCACTCAATGGAACTAGCTTATAATTTGATGCTAGTAAGCTACCACTAACAACAAATGATAAGAAAACCTTATTCATTGACTCAATTTGTCCTTAATTTTTAAATAAAGTTTCGATTATATATTTTTAAAATTAATTTTTCTTTACAAAGGATAATTTTTACCTTATTAAGCTAATTATACAAATAAATGTAGATTAAAAAATATTTTGAGTAAAAATAAAGATTAAAAAGTGATGTTAAATTACTATTCAACACCACTTAACATAGGAACAAAAGTGCAAGAATCAAGAATGATTTCTTCTATTCTATCTTTATGCTTAATATACTTAGTAATATATTGTTTATTTTCATTTCCAACAGGAGCTACTAAAATTCCACCAACTTCAAGTTGAGTAAATAATACATCAGGAACTTTATTTGTATATGCAGATAGTAAAATTCTCTCATAAGGTGCATAATTTTTAAGCCCATTATTTCCATCGGCGTGGCGAACATATACATTTGCCTTGATTGTATCAAGATTTTTTATTGCTTTATTTGATAATTCCTTTATTCTCTCAAGAGAAAAAACTCTTCTAATAAGATTACTCAAAAGTGCGGCTTGATACCCACTACCACAACCAATCTCAAGCACACTATCAGCACCAACAGGCTCTAGTGCTGCTGTCATCTTTGCAACGGTAATTGGTGAGCTAATCCATTGATTTGAGCTAAGCGGCATTGCGTGAAGCTCATAAGCAAAATTACTCATAGGCATAAAAATTTCTCTTGGTGTATTAGCAAATGCTTGTTTAATCTCATTGCTAATATTAACTTCATTTGCAATATTTTCAGCAAGTCTAGCACATTTTTGCTGTTCGTAAATATCCTTAAAAATCATCAAAACTCAAGCTTCCTTTACTATAATTTGTAACTTTACTTTCAAAAAAGTTACTCTTTTGGTCGTTAAATTTAGAAAAATCATCAACCCATTTAATAGGATGTTTTGCATTATATTTTTTATCAAGTCCGATTGAGCTAAGTCTTAAATCTACTAAATAATGAATATATTCAGTAATTATATCGTCAGTAAAGCCCATAATTTGATTTTGAGTAATGTATTTACCCCATTCAATTTCAAGTTCTGCAGCTCTTTCAAACATTTCATAAATTTTAGCAATTGTTTTTTCATTAAATAAATCAGGTCTTTCTTTTCTAACTGAATTAATCATATTTTGAAACAACAATAAGTGAGTGATTTCATCTCTTTGAATAAATCTAACCATTTGAGCAGAACCTAGCATTTTACCTGCACGAGCTAGTGCATAAATTGCAGTAAAGCCACTATAAAAATAAATTCCTTCTAGAATTTGATTCGCAACCATTGCATATAGTAACTTTTCATCAGTTACATCTCCTGCAAGTTCTTCATATAAACTTGAAATAAAATCATTTTTCTTTCTTAAAGTAGCGTCGTGCTTTTCCATTTCATATATTAAATCAGTATCATCACAAATAGCTTCAACCATTACCGCATAACTTTTTGAATGATTTGCTTCTTCGTAAGCTTGTCTTGCTAATACTGCATTAATCTCTGGAGCTGTTATATAAGGGTTGATATTATCAGCAAGGTTATTGGTTTGAAAACTATCCATAGAAATTAGTTGGCTCCATACTAAATCATACATTCTTTTTTCACTTGAAGTTAAATTACATTTATAATCAAGTGCAT
Source organism: Campylobacter sp. RM12640 (assembly GCF_020137595.1). Taxonomy (NCBI): domain Bacteria; kingdom Pseudomonadati; phylum Campylobacterota; class Epsilonproteobacteria; order Campylobacterales; family Campylobacteraceae; genus Campylobacter; species Campylobacter sp. RM12640. The sequence goes on along the minus strand of NZ_JACGAU010000001.1, from coordinate 125,498 downwards.
CTTTTGTAGTATCAACTTCTCTAGGAAACCAAGTATTAGCTTCCATTAAATCCCATAATTTTAAAGCCCACTCATATTTTGCTTTTGTAAAATTTAATATACCTTGTGGATTTCCACCAAATACTCTTCTTGATGTTAAATCTTCATTACTTTGTGGATTATAAATTCTTTTTCTATCCATCATTTGTTCTCCTTAAGGACTAAAGTGTTTGAAAATAAATCGTGTATATATTGCCTATCTTTTCTAAAAAATGGAAATAAAATACCAAATAATAAAGAAAATGTAAGCACAAACAATACCAATCTAATAAAAACTTGAAATAAACTTGCTTTTTTACCATTTTTATTTCTTAAATGCAAACCTAAATATTTATACCCTAAACTCTGACCTTTAAAAAATAAAAGTAAAAATAAAACTAAAAGATAAGTAATGGTTGCAAATAATATAAAAGATTGATTTTGTCTATACTCACTAGCACTACCTACTAAGATATAGGTAGTGAAGTATTGTATTGGCATCATTATCATAAACATATCAACAATGCCAGCTTTTAATTTATCATAAAGGCTAGCTAAACTTACCTTAGCCTTTGCCATTTTTAAACTTTAAGTAATTGTGTTTCTTTTTCTTTAACTAATTCATCAGTCTTAGCTATTGCCGCATCTGTTAATTTTTGAACTTCATCGTAAGCTTTTTTGGCTTCATCTTCGCTTACTGCTTTATCTTTTTCTAATTTTTTTACAGCGTCATTAGCGTCTTTTCTAATATTTCTAATAGCTACTTTGCATTTTTCTCCCATTGCTTTTGCAGCTTTAGCATTTTCTTCTCTTTGCTCTTTAGTCATTGGTGGGAAAAATAATTTAACTCCATCAGCATCAGCATTAGGATTTACACCGATATTTGCTGCTTTTATAGCAGTATCTATAGCCTTAATCATAGATTTTTCCCAAGGACTAATAGTAATTGTCGTTGCATCAGTTGCTAACACGGTTGCAACTTGATTTAATGGAGTTGGGGTTCCATAATAATCTACAAAAACATTATCTAATATAGAAATATTTACTTTACCTGTTCTTAAAGTCATAAAATCTTTTTTTAAAGAATTGTGAGCTTTTTCGTTTTGTTCTTTTTGTTTTGAATAAATATCATTTAACATTAGTATTCCTTTTATTTAATTGATTCTGGTAATGCTTTAGGCTGATTAGTGTCATTAAGTTGTTTGCTAGCATTTTCTAGTTTATTTACTAGACTTTCACCAGTTTTAGTGTTATAACTATAGCTTAAATAAATAGTATTAGCTACTAGCAAAACTCCTATAATAAAAGTAAATTTTGCTAAAAAACCAGCAGGACCTTTAGCTCCAAATAAGCTCTCATTAGAACCACTATAAGCACCTAAGCCTATACTTGAGCTTTTTTGCATAAGAACGCAAGCACAAATAATAACTACTAAAATAAATTGAATTGCGATAAAAATTGTGTTCATATTACTTCTTTCGTTTAAAAATAAAGTTTGTATTATATGTTATAAAATTTAAAATAAGTTAAAGCCTTCAAAATTGAAGGCTTAAAAATTAGTCTCTAATGCTTCTTAAGATATTTAATAAAGATATAAATAAATTAATAAAGTCAAGGTATAAAGCAATTGCACCTTGAATTGGTGTTTGATAAGCTCCACGAATTATCATTTGAGTATCATAAATGATAAAGAAGCTAAATACTATTGCTCCAACGCAAGAAACTATTAAATGTAAAAGGTGGCTTTGGAAAAATAAGTTTAATAAAGACGCACCTATCATAATTAATAAAACTATAAAAAATCCTTTAGCAAAAACGCTAAAATCTCTTTTGGTTGTAAATGCAAAAACACTAAGACCTGCAAAAGCTAAAGTTGTTAAGAATAAAGCTTGAGCAATAATTGTAGCACCTGCTTGACTTTGTAAAGTAATATAAATAATTCCAGTAAGGCTTAATCCACTAATAAATGCAAATGCAAATAGCATAGCAATAGCACCATTAGTTACCTCACTTTTTCTATTTAATATCATAATTAAGGCAATTTCTACTATAAGCGTTCCTATACTAGCCCAAATATTGCCAACTAAAAAACTAGCTAAATAAGTAGCACCTAAATAAGCTCCTAAAGTAGCTGCAACTAGTGAAAGTGCAAAATACATATATGTATCTCTTACAAAAATAGCAGCATCTGAGCGAATTGCTGAACTAGCACGAGTTCTTTCGTATAAACTCATAATTGTCTCCTTGTTATTATTAAATGCACTTGATTATAACTAAGTTAGTTAATATCTCATTGAAATTTTTTTATATAATTTCGCTTTTTAACAAGGATAAAAAATGGATAAATTAATAAAAGGCGCATTGCAATTTATGCAAGAAGGGTTTTTAGAACATAAAGACTTATTTAAAGATTTAAAAGAAGAGCAAAATCCACATACATTATTTATAGGTTGTGCTGATTCAAGAGTAATTCCTAATCTAATAACTTCAACAGTTCCAGGAGAATTATTTGTTGTAAGAAATATAGCAAATATTATCCCACCATATCGTGTAAAAGATGAATATTTAGCAACAACTTCAGCTATTGAATATGCTTTATATGCGTTAAATGTTGAAAATGTAATAATATGTGGGCATAGCAACTGCGGTGGATGTAAAGATATTCCTAGTAAAAAAGCAGAACTTTTACCTAACGTAAAAAAATGGGTTTCTTTAATTGATGATATTAAACAACAAGTTGATTTTACATTAGAACTAAACCACTACGAAGGTCAATACGCATTAAGGTCTTGGATGATAGAAAAAGCAAATATTTTAAATAGCTATGAGAATTTATTAGGCTATCCTGAAGTTCAAAAAAGAATTGATGAGAATAAATTAAAAATTAGAGCTTGGTATTTTTTAATAGAAACAGGAGAAATCTATGAATACTGCCCTAATGACGGACACTTTAAGCCATTAAAGGATATTAAATGAGAATTTTATTTATACTATTATTTGGGGTTTTTTTATATTCTAATGAGCTATTAAATAATATTGATAATTTTTCTACTAAAAACATAAAAATAGAAGAATTAAATAAATTTTTAGCTGATGAAAAAGATGAAAACAGCCAAAATAAACTCAAAATAAATTCTGAAATCAAAGAATTAAAAAATGAAAAAAATCAAATACTAGCAGTATTTCCAACCCTAATTACACCAGAGAATTTAGACAAAAACATATTAAAAGATATTAAAAAAACTAATAATGATAAAATTTTACAAGCAGTAGAACAAAATTTTTATGAATGTTTATTAGAAATTATTTCTTATCTAAATTCTAAAGAAGAGCATAAAACAGATTTAAAAAATCTAATAGATGAACGCATAAAAACGATTAGTAATTATACAAGTGATAATCAAGAAGTAAAAATTAAAATCAATTCTTATGTAGAACTTTTAACATATCTTAGACTAAATACAGATATATTTACTACTAATGATATTTTTAAGCAACTAGATACTAATAAATTTTTAAGCAAATTTAATTCATATTTTCCAGAAGAAGTAAATAATTATATAAATCCTGGTAAAGTGATAATATGCACTCTTATAATGCTATTTATATTTTTATTAAAAAAATTAGTTCTTAAAATAATTTTTACAATAATTTTAAGAGTATTTAAGAAAAACCATGATGATCATTCATTACAATTATTGCAAAAATCAACAAAACCATTAATTGCTTTATTTTATATATATGGTTTATGGTTATGTTTTCTAATAGCGTTCTATCCTGCTCCAATTATGACACTTATACTAACGCTATTTGGCATTATTAATACTATGGCATTTACTTGGTTATTAATAACTATCTTAGATGGATACGGAGTAATAATTATTTCAAAAATTGCTAAAAGAAGCGGTAAAAAAGAAATAATAAATCTTATGCTAAAAATACTATATTTTATAATAGTCTTCATAGCTATATTAATCATACTTGCTAAATTAGGTTTTGATATTTCAGCAATTATTGCTTCATTAGGTATTGGTGGTTTAGCAGTTGCACTTGCTGCAAAAGATATTATCGCTAACTTTTTTGCTTCTGTTTTAATGTTATTTGATAATTCATTTTCTCAAAGTGATTGGGTAGAAATTAACGGAATAGAAGGAACAATAGTTGAAACAGGTCTTAGGAAAACAACCATAAGAACTTTTGATAACTGCTTAGTATTTATCCCAAATTCTACGATATTAAATGGAAATATAAAAAATTATTCAAAAAGAAAATATGGTAGAAGAGTAAGAATGAGCGTTGGCTTGACATACGACGCAAGCACAGAGCAAATACAAAATTTTATAAACGATATAAAAGAATTGCTGACAAGTAATAATATAATAGCTAACGAAAACGATGATGTATTTCAACACAAAAACAAAAATTATTACAAACAAAATTTAATTTCTGTCAATGATTTAGAAGGCTTTAAATCATCAATTTATGTTTGGCTAGATGATTTTGCTGCAAGTAGTATCAATGTAGAGCTATACTTTTATATAAAAAGCGTTAGTGCTAAACAATATTATGATGAAAAAAGCAAAATATTAATGGAAATTATGAAAATAGTTGAGAAAAATGGTCTAAGTTTTGCTTTCCCTTCAACTAGCCTTTATATTGAAAAACTTCCAGATACAACAAAATAATTCAAATATCCTATTTTAAATGCAAGAATTTAAAATAGGAATTTTAATTTTATTTTTAAATTATTAAATAATAAAAATTATTATCTTTTATAAACTTTTATTTATTTTTTTTAATTATTATCAGAGTAAATATCGCTTTTAAAACCTTTATAATTCTTTAAATCAAGCATTTTTTACTAAGAATGTTTTATTTAATTTATTTAAAAGGAGAGAAATGTTATCAAAAATCAAAAACAACGAACTTTTACCTGCATTTTTATTATTATTTATGACATTTTTAGCAATATTTTTAAAAAATTCTTCATTTAGTGAATTTTACAATGCTTGTTTAGAAGCTAAAGCATCTGTTAGCTTTTTAGATTATTCTTTAAGCAAACCATTATTTTTATGGGTAAATGATGGATTGGTTGCTATATTTTTCTTTTGGATTGGACTTGAAGTAAAAAAAGAAATTCTATGCGGAGAACTAAATACAAATAGCAAAAGATTATTACCACTTGCTGGTGCTTTAGGTGGAATTATGGTTCCTGCTTTAATATATTCTATATTTAATTTTTTTGATACTTATAGATTAAGTGGATTTGCAATTCCAACAGGAACTGATACAGCGTTTGCTATTGCTATTTTATTAATGCTAAAAAACTATGTTCCAAATAGTGTAAGAGTATTTTTATTAAGCCTTGCAATATTTGATGATATTGCTGCAATTATTATAATTGCGATATTTTATACAAATGACCTTTTATATATTTCTCTTGTTTTAGGCTCTATTGGTGTTGGGTTATTATTTATATTAAATATTTTCCATTGCACTTACAAAATGTTTTATTTAATAGTAGGTGCTTTTATTTGGGTTTGTGTTTTAGAAAGTGGGGTTCATACTACTTTAGCTGGAATGCTTTGTGCATTTTTTATCCCTTTACATACTAAAGACAATAAAGAATTTTTAGAGCAAATTATGCACGATTTAACCCCTTATGTAAATTATGCAATATTGCCTATATTTGCTTTATTTAATGCTGGGGTATTGCTTGAGTTTAATTTAGACAATTTAAATAGTGTATTTTTTGGAATATTTTTTGGTTTATTTATTGGAAAACAATTAGGAGTATTTAGTTTTTGCTTACTTGCTAATAAACTAGGTGCAACCTTACCATCTAGCAAAAAGATTTTATACGGAGCTAGTATATTAACAGGAATTGGCTTTACAATGAGCTTTTTTATAAATACATTAGTTTTTGAAGGAAATGAAGCAATTTTTAATAGTGCAAAATTAGCAGTTTTAAGTGCTAGTTGTTGTTCTGCTGTGCTTGGATTTTTATGGTTAAGATTTAAGATTTGAATTCAGAAAAATCTGAATTCAAATTCTTATTTGCATTTATAACCTTTAACTGCAAAGAATAAAATATATAAATAGCAAATCGCAGGAATAATGAAAGATATATGTAAATTAACAATATCAGCAAGCATTCCTTGAATAGGAGGGATAATAGCTCCACCAACGATTGCTATACAAATAATTCCTGAAGCTTGAGAAGTGCAGCGACCAAGTCCATTTGTAGCAAGTGAAAAAATAGTTGGAAACATAATAGAGTTAAAAAATCCAACACCTAAAACTGCATAAGCACCCAATTCTCCACCAATTAAAATAGCACACAATAAAAGCGTCATAGCAATAACTGCATTGAATGCTAAACAATAAGCAGGTTTAATATAATTCATTATATAACTTCCAATAAAGCGACCTACCATAGCTCCACCCCAATAATAAGCTATCATACTAGCACCTTCTACTTGAGTAATATTTAAAATAGGCATTAAATAAAGAATTAAAAATGAGCCGATAGCAACTTCAGCACCAACATAGCAAAAAATCCCAATAGCACCTAAAACCAAGTGTTTATATTGCCAAGCACTTGTTCTTGTATCGTGTGCGTTTTCGCTGATTTCTTCTGCTGTAATTCTTACATCAGGTAATTTTATGAAAAACTTCACAAAAATTCCTAAAACAATTAGTGCAACTGCAATTCCTAAATAAGGTAATTGAACCGAGCTTATTTTTTCTTCTAAGCTTAGATTTGTAGTTGAACTTAAGATAAATAAGCTACCAAAAAATGGTCCAACGGTTGTTCCAAGTGAATTAAATGCTTGAACTAAAGCTAAATTTCTTGCTTCTTTACCACTAGGTGATAATAAAGTAACGAAAGGATTTCCTGTAACTTGAAGTAACACTACCCCACTAGCTAAAACAAATAAAGCACCTAAAAATATAGCATAACTATGAGTTCCTGCTGCAGGATAGAATAAAATAGCACCTAATGCGGCTAATAAAAATCCACCTACAACACCATTTTGATAGCCAATTTTTTGAATTAGCTTACCAAAAAATGCAGAAGTTATAAAATACGCTCCAAAAAAGCAAAATTGAACTAAAGATGATTGAAAATAAGTTAATTCAAAAAGTTCTTTAAGATGTGGGATTAAAATATCGTTTAAAACGGTTAAAAAGCCCATCATAAAAAATAACGCCGTTAAAATAACAAGCGAAAATGAGTTGTTTTGCGTTCTCATAATAATCCTTTGATTAATTTTAAAAAGCTCATTTTAAAATAATTTTTAACATTTTTAATAACTTTTTGTAAAAAAATTCAAAAAGTGTGTAGTTTATACACATTTCAATGTTAAAACCGAAGATTTAAAAGCATTCACATCAGCTAAATCGTGAGTTACCATAATGCAAGTTAGATTTAAATTATTCAAAAAATCCAAAACAAATGTCCTAACACTAGAGCGTAAATTAGCATCTAATGCACAAAAAGGCTCATCTAAAAGCAATAATTTAGGCTTTTGAGCAATACACCTTGCAAGTGCAACGCGTTGTTGTTGACCACCGCTTAAAGTCTTAGGATAAGAATTAAAAAGATTTTTTATATCTAAAGAATTTAAAATATCTAAGGCAATTTGTTTTTTATCTTTATCTTTTATACCAAACATAACATTTTCTAATACATTTAAATGCGGAAACAAAGCATAATCTTGGAATAAAAATCCTATATTTCTTTTATAAGCTGGAATTTTGCTAATATTTTCATTATCTAAAAAGATTTCTCCTTGTTTTAGCTCGTTAAATCCTGCAATTAGCTTTAAAATTGTGCTTTTACCACTGCCGCTTTCTCCTAGTATGGCTAATTTTTCTCCTTGTTTTAGACTAAAGCTAAGATTTGTAAAAAGTGGCTTTTCGTATCCAAAACTCACATTTTTAAATTCAAAATAATTCATTTTCTTTCCTTAATCAAATTAAATATAACTAATAATATAAAGCAAGTTAATACAACCACAAGTGCAGGAGCACTAACCATAGCAAGCTGCTCATCACTTGCATATCTATCCATCTCAAACGAAAGGGTTTTAAAATCACTCGTAGCAAGCAAACTTGCTAAAGGCAATTCTTTAATCACTTCAATAAAAATCAATATAAATGAACTAAGCAAACTAGGAATTATCAAAACAAACTCAACCTTAAAAAAGCCTTTAAAAGGATTTATCCCCAAGCTATGCCTTGCATTAGTTAGTGAGCTAGGCAGTCTATTAAGCCCTGAATTAATTGAATTAAAACCTAATGATAAAAATCTAACAACATAAGCAAATATCAAAATCACAGGACTTAAGGTTAAAAATAAACTCTTATTAATCCCTAAGTAAGCATAAAAAGAAGCCAAACTTCTATCTATGAAAATAAACATTACAAGCATACAAACAGCCACAACAGAACCAGGAATGCTATAGCCCATATTTGCTAAAGAGCTTATTATTAATTTTGATTTATTGTTTTTAAAGCGTTGATTTGCCGCTAAAAATAAAGCAATTATCAAAATAATCACACTAGAAGCTATACTTAAAAAAAAGCTATTTTTACTAAGTGCAAATAAATTAGCATAATCAACATCAAAATAACTTCTCTTAAACCATATTAAAATGTGAATAACAGGCAAAATAAAGCTAATAAATAAAATTATAAAAAACAAGCTAAGCACAATTATTTCGGCTTTTTTGCTAAGTTGTGTCCTTGTTAGTGCATATTGTTTTGAGCCTAATTCATAAGGTCTTTGAGTGATTTTTTCAATAAATAAGATAAAAAATACTATTAATAATAAAATCACAGCTAATTTAATAGCAGCATTTAAATCCCCATATCCAATCCAAGCTTTGTAAATACCTGTACTAAATACATGCAGACCATAATAATTCGGCGCTCCATAAGCATTAAGTGTCTCCATAGCACACAAACTTGCACCAGCTACAATAACAGGTCTTGATAAAGGCAAAATGACTTTAAAAAATATCTCAAATTCATTTTTACCTAGACTTCTTGCACTATAAATTAAACTAGAAGCAAATCTAGCTAAAAATCCCCTTGTAAGTATGTAAGTATAAGGAAAAAACGATATTGAAAATACAAAAATAACTCCATAAATATTCATCATATCAAAATGGATTTTAATATTAAATGTATCTCTTAAAAATATATTAAACCAAGAAAAATAAGAGAAAAAATCAGCATAAACATAGGCAAACAAATAGCTAGGAATTGCAAAAGGTAAAACCAAGCAAAACTTAAAAAATTTCCTAAATCTAAACTCATAAAAACTCTCAAAATAAGCTAAAAATACCCCAATAATCGTAGAAAAAATAAGGGTAAATAGCACAATAATTCCTGTATTTTTTAGATATTCTACTAAGTAGCTATCAAATAACACAGCCGTATTTTCTTTAATCGGCTGTGTTATAAAAAATATAATATAAAAAATAGGAATTAATATTATAAATAATATCAAATAAGCTAAAAAATCGCTTAATCTTCTCACTTCCATAAAGCCTTATCAGCTACTACTTGAGCGGTTTCAAGATTTTTTGCTATTTCGTTAAAATCAATTTCACTTGCTTTAAACTCACCCCATGATTTAACCACATCAGCAGGACTTGCTTCGCTATTTACTGGAAATTCGTAATTTGTTTGAGCTAAAATCTCTTGAGCTTCTTTACTTACTAAAAACTCCATTAAAGCGGTTGCTTCTTTTACATTTTTAGCATATTTTGTAATACCTGCTCCACTTATATTTATATGCGTTCCACCATCGTTTTGATTTGGGAAGAATATTTTAAGATTTTTGAATACTTCTTGTTCAATCGGGTCTTTTGATACTGACATTCTACCTAGATAATAGCTATTCATAATAGCAATTGCCCCTGTGCCACTTACAATTGCTTTTGCTTGGTCTCTATCATTGCCTTTTGGCTCTCTTGCAAAATTAGCAACTAATTTTTTAGCCCAATCTTGAGTTTGGTTGAGCCCATCTTTTGCTATCATAAATGCTATTAAATGGCGATTATATGAAGCTGTTGAAGAGCGAGTTAAAACCTTGCCCTTAAACTTCTCATCAGCTAATGCTTCATAAGTGCTGAGGTCTTTTTCGTTAATTTGTTTTGGGTCATACACAAATACTCTAGCTCTATAGGTTACTCCTGCCCAAGTTTTGTCTTTATCACTAAATTTTGCAGGAACTTTTTCATCAACTATTTTTGATGAATAAGGTTGTAATAAGCCTTTTGATTTTGCTTTGTATAAATCCCCAGCTCCAACTGTCATAAACAAATCAGCTTGAGTATCTTTGCCTTCTTGCTCTAATTTAGTTATAAGTGGGTCAATTTTATCCTGAACTAAATTAACCTTGATACCTGTTTTTGCTGTAAATGCGTCAAATACGATTTTGTCCGAATCATAATGCCTTGAAGTATAGACATTCACCACACCATTTGCTAAAAGTACACTGCTTGCTAGAATTGTTAAAGCTAACTTTTTCAATTTTTCTCCTTAAATAATATTTTAAAGTATTGAAATATTAGCAAGAAATTTATAACAATTATTATTTTTATTTTTAAATAAATTAAAAATTACTATCAATAATACTAAATTGCTGAATAATATTTAATTATAATAAAATAAGATACTTAAAAAAAAGGAGAAAAAATGAAAAAAATATTATTAATCGCATTAATTAGCGTGATTGCTTTTTCGCAAGATTATTATAAAGAAGCTTTAAAATATCACAAATGTTTAGGCGTTGAATGTGATTTAGAAAAAGCAAAAGAACTATACATAATCTCTTGTAATGAAAAATCATATAAAGCTTGTAATAATTTAGCAACTATTTATAATGAAGAAAACAATCCAGATAGCTTACAAAAAGCTGAATATTATTATAAATTATCTTGTGAGTATAATAACAATGATGGAATTTCTTGTGGGAATTTAGGTATATTTTATTCTAATACTTTAAAAGATGATATTAAAGCAGAACCATACTTATTTAAAGGTTGTAAAGCAAATATAAAAGACGCTTGTATGCAATTAGCCTTCGTATATATAAATACAAATACTAACTTAGATAGAACCGCTAAAATATTTGAACATTATTGCAAGTTAAATGACCAAAATTCTTGCTTTAATTTAGGGCAATTATATTTATATAATGATAAGATGAAAAACGAAAAATTAGGTTTTGAAAATCATTTAAAAGCTTGTAATATGGATAATGCGATTTCTTGTAAAAATATAGCTATTTTGTATGTAAAACATAATAATTTATTTAAAGCGTTTAAATATTTTAAAAAATCTTGCGGCTTAGGAGAGCAAGAAGATTGCAAAAAAGCCTTAAGTATTGTTATATATTTTATTAAGAATTTAAAGAACTAGAAATCATTCTAGTTCTTTTTTACTTATTTACTAAGTGCTTTGCCTAAATCAAACGGCCACGCTTGATAGCCTGTTGTATCTTTTAATTGGATTTCAACGCTAGGAGTAGTTGAGCCATATTTAAATTCCATAATGTATGGATTTGGTGCTGAAGTGAATGCTCCATTTGCTAAATCAAAATTAGCCCCCGCAGTAGCTGAATATGCAAAAATTGAGTTTTTATCTGCATTATATTGAGCTAGAGAAGTTACAGGGCTATACCATTCATGACCTCTTTGTTTGCCGTATTCCCAAACTTGTTCAACGCTCATTTTTTTCTCATCTATTTTATAAACAACTGCACGAGAGTATTTATCAGTTGGAAACGCAGGTTGTTCCATACCACGACTATCTCCGTTATCAAATACGGTTATATAAGTAACACCTTTTTTACTCATTTCATGAATTCTATAAGCTGTGTGTTGAGTCCAAGTGAAGTCAAATCCGCCTTCAGGATTTTCATATCCTGGGCATTTACTATATTCATCATCACACTCAATTTTTTTACCTTTATTATCTACAGGTTGTAATAAGTATTTTTTAAACTCATCTTTCCAACCTTTGTGAGCACCTAAAATCCACTTGATTTTTTTATCACGACCAATTTTTACAACCGCATTTTGATGGCGAGATGAAATGATAATACTATCATCACTTGGGTCATAACTAACGCTATTTACATGAGCCCAGTTGCGACCTGCTCCAGTTCCAACAATATCTCCAAACTTATCGCTACTATCAAGTTTTGCTAATTCTTCAGCACTTAAAGTTTGACCTGCTTTATTTGCATCAATATTTAAACATACCGCACCTTGGTCAAGAACTTTTAATGCTATATCTCTATATGGGTCAAGTATTTCGTATAATCTCCAATCATCAACCACATTACCATCTCTATCAATTTCTACGATAACATCTCTTACCGTTCTTACATTTTTACCATCAGGGCGAAGTGTATTTGCACTAGCAACTCTTAAAAAATAATTTCCATTAGCTGCAACATCAAGTTGGTGTGAATAGTCAATATAGTTTGCAGGTAAGCGACGATTGAAAATCTCTCTTCCCATTATGTCATATTTTGCATATCTTTGACCATATCCCCAAACTAAAGCACCATCAGTATCTTGTTTAAAGCCCATCATAACACCAGCCATAGTTGAGCTATCAAGGTCATAAATTGGAGTAGCTAACATATACCATCTAACTTCTCCTGTTGTATCAATGATAAAGTTTTGCGGATAGTAATTCCATTCTAATGCCCCGCCTGTTGGGTTATTCCATACTACTTTAGTTCCTGCTCCACTTTTTTCTTCAATATTATTTACAAAATAAAGTCTATCTTTAAATTCTGGGTCAATTTTATTTACTTTAGCTTCACTAAATAATGCAGCTTTTTGGAATTTAATTCCACTAGCTTCTACATAAATAGCACTAGCATACATTTCATAAACTTCGTTTTCTACTCTTTCTTTTTTGCCATTTGCTTCTTTTGTATAGCTAACCTTAACCGTATTGTAATAATTAGGATATAGTCCAAAAACTGGAATTCCACCATGAGTTAATAAAAATTTATTAGCAACATTATATTTTAAAGGAACTCCGTTTTCCTTAGGAACAATTTCAACGCTAACATCGCTTAATTTATAACCACCATTTTTAATAACTGCAGTAAGGGGAGCGATTTTATAAGGGTTCATTACTAATTCACCGATTTTGCCTTGTTTGTGATAATCAGTCTTAGCACCACTAGCACCACCTATAGCATAAGCACTTGTTGAAAGAATTGCAGCTGCTGCAAATAAACTCAATACCTTTTTCATTTTAATCTCCTTTAAAAAATTAATATATTCAAATTCCAGCTGCCATTGAAGCAATTTTTGCTGCTTTAATAGCATTTCCACTAAAAAATAAAATCAAAGTAACAGCTATTACAATAATAGCACCAATTTTTGCACATTTGCAAGGTTTTGATATAAAGCCTATAAACATTGCTAAAAGTGCAACAAAACAACATACAAAGCATAATAAACATGCAATTGCCATATTCATAAAATGCAAACTAGGTATTAAATACCAACCTTGCGAATAAAATCCATCTTCAAAATCGCCCGCTTCAGTTCCTACAAAAAATTGTTGAAAAGAACTTAAAGTAGCATAAGCATCTTCAGGCACGATAGGATTATCAAGACCACATTCTCCAGTAGGTAAAAACCAACCTGGTGCTAATTCGTGTAAAGGCAATGCAAAAGGATATATTGGAATTTCTCTACAACCTTGCACTCCACCAAAAGCATTTGCATTATGCACTGCTTCGTGAATTTCATTTAAAGTTATACAAAATCCAAAACCTATTAAACAACCATAAAAACCTAAAGTATATCCAATAATTCTAGTTAGTTGATGTGGATAAATAGCTGCTATTATGCCACCTATTGCCATTACTATCATTGCATATCTAATATATACGCATTGTTCGCAAGGCTGCATATATAAATAATCTTGAAAGAAATAATGTGCTACACAAGTAAGACCTAATGTAACAATAACCATTAATATCCATAAAAGCCTACCTTCTTGTAGGCTTGTTAATTTATTAAGAAGCTTCATAGCAAAACTCCTTACATACTAAGTAATTCTTTAATAACCTCAACTAAAGCTTCAGGCGAGCCAATTTTTGAAATATTTACTTCATATTTTCCATTAACTACAAAACCTGGAGTTCCGAAATTCTTTGAAATAGGGTCAGCGATTTCATAAGAAGCAATGATTTCTTGAGCCTTAGGGGTAGCTAAAAACTCATCTAATTTTGCTTTATCAATTCCTAAAGCTTTTAGACCTGTTTCATAAAATTTATCTGGCTCAGCACCATTTCCCCATCTTTGATTTTTCTTAAAATAAGCTGAAAAATAAGCATCACTTACTTTATGGTGTAAGCTATGTGCGTCAGCAACTTTTCTTCCTGCTTTTTCATCTTCATTTTGTGCATAAGCTAAAACTTCAGCAGCTTGCTTGCCATAATCTCCCATAGTTTTTACCAATAAATATCCAACTTTTACATCAGGGAATGCAGCTTGGATTTTTTCCATAGTTTTTGCTTTATGATGCGAATAACAATGCGTGCATCTATAAGACCATACTTCATAAACTGAATTTTGAGCATTTGGGATAGGAGTGCTTAATGTAATGTATTCATTACCTTCACTTAAAGCAAATAAATTACCCCCCCCCATTAGCATAGTAGCTAAAACCAATGAACTTGAAACTTTTTTTAAGACTTTCATCTTAATCTCCTTAAATTAAAATTATATTTTTATTTTAATTATTTAATTTTAAAATAAACTGAAAAATTATTTTAAATTCTAATAATTATTATTATAAAATACATACTATTTATTTAATTTATAATTACTTTAAGTGTTTAATAAAATAAATTAATTAATCTAAAAAATTAAGCAAATAAAATAGCATTTAAACTATAATTGCCTAAAGGATTAATATGGGTAAAAATTATGGGGTAATTTTAGTTTTTTTAGGTGGAATTTGCTGGGGATTTAGTGGTGTTTGTGGAGAATTTATATTCTTAAAAAAAGGCTTAAATGCTGATTTTCTAGTGCCATTAAGATTATTATTTGCTGGAATATTAATGCTTTTATTTTGTTTAATAAGAAAAATCAAAATTAATTTTTTAATTTTTAAAAACACAAAACACCTATTTACATTATTAATATTTTCATTTTTCGGCATTTTTATGTGTCAATATACATACTTTTACGGAATTGAATTAAGCAATGCTGCAATTGCTACCGTAATTCAATATACAGCCCCTGTTTTTATAGTGCTAATCGTATGTTTTGAACAAAAAAGATTTCCTAACATATATGAAATTCTAGCTTTAATTTGTGTGTTGTGTGGAGCTTTTTTACTATCAACTAATGGTGATTTTAATAAATTTGTAATCTCTACTAAGGCTTTAATTATATGCTTTTTATCATCAATTGGAGCAGTTTGTTATGCAATTATTCCTAGAAAAATTAATATGATTTATTCTCCTTTGCCTAATTTAGGTTTTGCTATGCTTATTGCAGGAATTGCTTTTTGTCTATATCAAAAGATTTGGGAATTTGAAGTGCAAATTGATTTAGAATTAATACTTGCTATGTTAGGAGTAATTGTAGTTGGAACTACTATGGCTTTTGGTTTTTTTATGGTTGGTTTACAAGAAATAGGAGCAAGTAAAGCTAGTCTAATATCATCAAACGAACCATTGGCTGCTGCAATTATTGGATATTTATGGTTAGGGACAAGCTTATTAATCGTTCAAATAATTGGATTTGCTTTAATTATGATTGGTATTTTAATAACAATGTTAAAAAAGGAAAAATCTTGAAAAAATTATTAATTCTTATGAGTTTAATCTCTTTTACTTACGCACAAGATTGCAGCGCTTATTTTGCTAGCCAACAAATACAAATGGATAGAAAGATAGAAGAATTAGATGAAGCAAAACAAGCATTAGAAAGCTATAAAGCTGCCTTTTTAGCTATTCAAAAAGAAAAAGAAGAAAAAAACTTAGCAATGTTAGAAGAGATAAAAAAAGAACAAGATAAATTAGATGAAATTAGAAACAATAATGCAAAAATTTTAGCCGAAATTAGACAATTAAAAAATGAAATTACAGAAAATAAAATAAATAAAGTATCAAATGCCTATGCTAAGATGAAAGATGCAGCAGCAGCGGCTATTTTAGAAACAATGGATGAAAAAGAAGTTATAAAAATATTTTTAAGTCTTGAAGCTAAAAAAATATCATCAATACTAGCAAAAATGACTCCAGCAAAAGCAGGAGAATTAACAAGATTATTAAGTGAAAATAAATTACAAAATTAATTTATTTTCTTATAAATTTGGTTTATCTAATATTTTTTTGTTTAATAATTAAATATGATATTAGATTTAGCCTATAGGTTTTAATTAGGATTATTTTTATAGTTTGGTTTTTAAAAATTAATTTAAAACTTCGTTGTATTAGAGTTATAAAAAGTTTTTATAAAATAGTTTTTTAAGTTTATTTAGTTAAAACCTTAAATTACTTTCAACGCTAATTTAATTTCGTACGTTTTATGAAGTTTTATAAAAATTATATGTGTTATTAATATATTAGTTTTTATACTTTTAAAAGTTATTTAAAGTCCCATACATAAAGCTTTAATCTATTTTATAATCAAGTAAATTTTTAAAAAATTGCTACTTATATGCAATATATCTACTTCTTAAAATATTTGATTTTAAATTCTTTAGCAAGATTATAAGTGATATGTAATAAGAAAAATTAAAATAGGAAATAAAAATATTTCCTATTTTGTAATCACACTGGAATTACTCTAATGTTTGGACTAAGATTTTCTTGAAGAATATTTTCAATAGCATATAATGTCCCAGTGCTTCCACTAGAACAGCCACTACATGCGCCTAGATATCTAATATATAAATCGCACATTCCATCGCTACTTTTTTGAATATCAATTACTTCTAAATCTCCACCATCCATATGTAGCATTGGGCGAATTTCAGTATCTAATAATTCTTCAACTGCTTTAATTTGTTTTACAACGGTTAAATCATCAAAATTATCGCTTAAATTAGCTTTTTTCAAGCGTTCTTTATCCATTTCAGCTCTAGTTTCAGCCAATATATCAACCAAATAATACTCTCTTTTTTCATGACCACCAGGTCTTACACAAGATTTGCAAAAGCCACCTGCTTTAGTATATTGAGTAATTTGCTCAACTGATTTTAAATCATTTAATTTTATTACTTCTTTAATAGTTTTTAGGCTTACTCTAGCACATTCACAAACTATAATCTCATCTTCAAAATCTTCAGGGTTAATACCTTTATATTGAGCTGCTGCAGCTTTTATAACATCATACGCCATTACACTGCAGTGCATTTTTTGAGGTGGAACTGCAGGAGTATCAGGGTTATCACGCATTGCAAATTCCACATCTATATTTGTAATTTTTACAGCTTCATCAACACTTTTGCCTATACAAAGTCCTGCCATTGTATCACTACTAGCAATTGCAGTCCCACAGCCAAAGCTTTTAAATTTTGCGTCCTTAATAATATTAGTAGCTTCATCTACTAACCAATAAAGCCTAACAGCATCGCCACAACTTTCAGCTCCAAAATCTGCAACTATTAATCTTGTATTAGTAGCTTTTGCGTCTTCTTCTGTAAGCTCACCCATATGAATTGGATTATTCATTAAATCTTGAACTTTTTGTGAATATTCATCCCAAATTGAACCACTTATTAAATTATTTTTTGCCATTATTTATCCTTTTTAAGCCAGCTTGGAGAATAAGCGTAAGTGCTAGAAATTGCTCTTAAACGCTTAGCTGCTGCTTTAATTTGTTCTGCTGCGTAATCAATTTCACTTTCTGTATTAAAACGACTAAGGCTTAATCTTAAAGCCGTATGAGCTAAATCAGCTTCAGCTCCTATTGCTTCCATAATAGGATTACTCTCAAGAGTTTCAGAAGCACAAGCACTTCCTGTACTTGCTGCAATTCCAGCCTTATTTAAATCCCATAGCATCGCTTCACCTTCAACACCCTTAATACTTGCTAAAATAGTATTAGGAACTCTATTTGCCCTACTTCCTACTACACTAACATCAGGAATTGTTAAAATCTCATCTTCTAATTTATCTCTTAATCTTCTTATATGAGAATTTTCGTAATCAAGCATTAAATTAGCAAGTCTTAATGCTTCTGCCATTCCAACTATTCCAGCTACATTTAATGTCCCACTTCTACGACCACCCATATGCTCTCCGCCGTGAAGTAATGAAGTAAGTTTTAAACCTTGTTTGATATAAAGACCACCAACGCCTTTTGGCCCGTGGAATTTGTGTGCTGAAAATGACGCAAAATCAACTCCTGCACTTCTAAAATCAACTTTTATTTTACCAACTGCTTGGGTTGCGTCAGTGTGAAATAAAGCTCCGTGCTCATGTGCAACTTGAGCTAATTCTTTAATAGGGAAAATCATTCCTGTTTCATTATTTGCCCACATAACATTCACAAGTGCTGTTTTATCGCTTATCATTGCTTTTAAATCATCAACATTGCAAGTTCCTTCGCTATTTACAGGTAAAGTTTTAACCTTAACACCTAATCTAGCTTCTAAAAAAGCACAGGCTGCACCAACTGCTGGGTGTTCAACTCCACTTATAATGATTTCGTTTTTATCTTTATTTAAAATCTCATCAAAATAAATTCCTTTTAAAACCCAGTTTATGCTTTCAGTAGCACAAGATGTAATAATCACATCATCTAAATCACTCGCTCCTAATCCGCTATATAGTTTATTTAAAGCATCATTTAATGCTTTATGAGTAGCTTGACCATAGCGATGAAGTGAATTTGGATTACCATATATATTCTCTAAATACGGCTTCATTAATTCAAAAACGCTTGGGTCTATCATAGTAGTAGCGTTATTGTCTAAATAAATTTCTTTCATAACCTTTCCTTTTCCTAAAGCTTTTTTATCCATTTTTTAAAATGGGATAAAAATTATCTTTTATAAATAATATTCCAAATTATTAAATGAATTACTATTCTTCTATTCTTATTAAATTAATTTCATCTTTTACAAATTCTTGAACTTGTAATTCTTGCAATAATTTATTGATTTTTGCTTCATTTGCAAGATGAGTTGTAATAAAAATTGTCCTTGATTGATTTTTTGATGGGCGTTGCATTAGACTATCTATGCTAATTTCATTATTACTCATTAAACTTGTAATTTTGTTTAAAACACCTATCTTATCATCTACACTTAATCTTAAATAATATTTAGAAGTTATATCGCAAGTTGATACTAAAGATACCACTGGTAATTCATTATATCCTAGCATTTTACGAGTTTTATTATCAGCTATTTGCATTAAATCGCTTAAAACAGCACTAGCAGTCTCAAGACTTCCTGCACCTGCTCCATAATACAAACTCTCTCCTAAAGCATTATCGTTAAGCAAAATAGCATTCATAGAATTATTTACACTAGCTAAGATATGATTTTTATCTATTAATGTTGGATGAACTCTAATTTCTACCTTATCATTATTTTGTTTTGCAATTGCTAAAAGCTTAATTCCAAATTCAAATTCTTTAGCAAAATAAAAATCATCATTACTAATCTTATCAATTCCTTGAACCAAAATATCTTCAGGTTTTATATTAACTCCATAAGCAAGACTTGCTAAAATGGTTAGTTTATGTGCTGCGTCCATTCCGTTAATATCTAATGTAGGATCAGCCTCTGCATAGCCTAATTCTTGAGCTTGTTTTAAGGCTATTTCATAACTTAAGCCTTCATTTTGCATTTTTGTAAGAATGTAATTTGAAGTGCCATTTAATATACCTTTAATACAATTAAATTTATTAGCACTTAAACCTTCTTTGATAATTTTAATAATAGGCACACCGCCAGCAACACTTGCTTCATAGCCAAAATATTGATTAGGCTTTAGCATATTTTCAATATCATAACGATAATAAGCAAGTAAAGCTTTATTAGCTGTTATTACATGTTTTCCTTTTTCAAGAGCTTTTTTAATGCACTCATAAGCAAATGTAGTCCCACCCATTAATTCACAAACTACATCACAATCGCTATTTAAAATATCTTCAAAATTACTTGTTTGAGTATAAGGACAATTTGCCTTATGTTCTCTTGTATAAACTAAAGAAATTTCTAATTTTTTGCCTAGTCTTTTTTGAATTAATTCAGAATTTGTTTTGATTAATTTTGCTACACCACTAGCAACCGTTCCATACCCTAATAAAGCTATTTTCATTACATTCCCTTTATATTTAATCCTAATCTAATATTTTCTAGCGTAAAAGCATCTCCTACTATCATATAAGCACACATTTTAGGAACTGCTACATTTAATTCTTTAAAATTATTTTCACTTTTATAAGTTGAAATAAGATTTAAATTCTTATCTAAAAATTCAATCTTTGGATACCAAATATTATTTAAATTTCTATCAATTACGAGCTTAGAAATATTATTCACTTTTATAAAATACGCATCAAGTGGTTTAGTAAGCTCTAATAAATCGCCTTTATTTAATTCAAAATCAGCTTGTATATTTGCTCTGCTAAAATCAAGTTCATAACTAAATTCATTCTGATTTCTTCTAGCATCTATTATATATACCCCTGTCTTTTTTAAAGCTTCGTATAAAGCACCTGGGTCTATACTAAATTTTGAATTAATCGTAAAAGCAACACTAATTTCATCATTATTTTTTACATATTCACTAACTAAATAATAATTAATTCCTATTTGCTCATAAGCTTTTGTAATAGCCTTTAAAAATATCCCTGCTTTTGCCTTTGCGCTAAATTTAATTTGCATATTTGTAGCGTTTGAATAAGCATAAGTTAATAAAGAATTCATTTTTAAAACTTGAGTAATTGCTTTAATATTTGGCATATTTCCTTGCATATAAGACCCACTAGGAAATAATAATCTAAGCTTTGCATCTTTGCTATCATCATTTACTAATTTTGAAGCTATTTCATAAGAAGAAGTAGCATAAGAAAAACTAGCTAATACAAATAAACATATTAATTTTTTCATTATTTTGCCTTATCTAATTTTGTATATTCTTTTTGACTTAAAAAAGTAACTTTTCCATCTTTAAATAAAATATATCTAGCATCATTTGTGCTAGGTAATTCTATCTTAGAACCATCTAACTCAAGAGTGAATAAGTTATTACCAACAAAAATTAAAGAGTCTTGAGTAAAACTAGCACTTTTTACTATCATATAATTTTTAGTTTCTTTTGTTTTTAAATTCTTAACACTAACCCAAACCTTAGAATTTGGACTTAATAATAATTTATTATCTTTTTTAATCTCTACTTTAGGCTCTATAATCTCTGCTTTTTCTTCTTTAATTTCATTAGATTTTACTTCTTGAACTTTAACTTCTTGAGTTTTAATCTCTTGTGGTTTTATTTCAGGAATAAGCTCTACTTGTGCTGGAATTTGAATTGTTTCTTCTTTTGTATTGATTTTACTCTCTTCTAAATTTTCAGGCTTTTTATCTTCTTTTACTTCTTCAAGCTTTTTCTCTACTAAAGGAGTAGCTGGTTTTATTTCTTCTTTTACTTCTTTAATAGGTTCTATTTGAGTTTTGGTTTGTGTAGAATTTTCTTGCTGATTTACTTGCAATTCTTCTATTGGTTTTTCTTGAGTTGTGGTATTTTCTACTACTTCTTGAGAATTTTCATCATAATAATTAAAATAATAAAAAACCCCAGCTATTACAATAATAGTAGCTAAACTAAGATATATAAAATAAGCCAAATTACTATTTGATTCCTTATCAGAGTTATAACCCATTACTTTAGGTTTTACTTTTAAAGAATTTTTTTTGTCCTTAAAATGATTGTTTTTATATTCATTATATTCATTTAACCATTCGCTAAAATCAATATTATATTCACGCTCTAAAATCTTTATATTCATTGCAATATTAACACTACTTAAATTCTCATAATCTTTATTAATTATTGCTTTAATTCTAGCTTCATCTAAGTGAGTTTTTAAAGCTATTTCTTTAACAGAAAAACTTTTTAAATAATCTACT
The DNA here is from genome assembly GCF_020137595.1 of Campylobacter sp. RM12640. Classification (NCBI taxonomy): domain Bacteria; kingdom Pseudomonadati; phylum Campylobacterota; class Epsilonproteobacteria; order Campylobacterales; family Campylobacteraceae; genus Campylobacter; species Campylobacter sp. RM12640. The sequence goes on along the minus strand of NZ_JACGAU010000001.1, from coordinate 103,322 downwards.
TCATTCATTTATCATCCTATCGCCTAAAATAGCAAAAGCATTACTAACATTTAGGCTATCAAAATTATTTTTCATAGTAATTTTTACTTCTTCATTACAAGATTTAATAATCTTAGAACTAAGTCCATTACCTTCGCTACCCATAACTAAAACCGATTTTGTAGCATATTTTATTTTATTATGCTCTTTAGCATTTTCTGAATTATTTGCAGCATAAAAGCTAAAACCAACTTGCTTAAATTCATTAACCAAGCTTAAAATATCCTTAGTAAATGCTAATTTTAATTCAAGTAAAGCACCAGCACTAGAACGCATAACTGCTTCTATATTAATATTATTTCCTGAATGAATAATCCCATCAAACCCTAAAGCATAAGCACTTCTAGCAATTGAACCTATATTTCCAACATCGCTTAATTCGTGCAATAAAACAATTTTTTCAAATTTTTTAAACTCATTTATATTTGCTAATTCGTATTCGCTAACTTTTGCTAAATAGCCTTGATGATTTCCACCCTTTGCCATTGCTTGAGCTTTAATAAAATCTAACTTATGGATTTTTTTGCCTAATTTTGTAATTTGTCTAAAGCTATCTTTATCTAAATCTTTTGCTAAATATATTTCTTCTATTTTTTCAGGATGTTTTGTAATATAGTGCATTAGCACTTGTTTGCCGTAAATTATCATTTTTCACTCTTTAATAAATTTTCATAATTTTGTTTTGGGCTAAGCCCATTTAATTTACTCAATAATTTCGCTTTATCTTTTAAACTTATATTAAGATTTAAAATATCTTGAGAATTTATATTAGAATTTGAAATAGAATTTTCATTATTTATAACCACTACCCATTCGCCTTTTAAATTCTCATTTTTTAAAATATTTGCTAGATTTTTAGCAGTATCTTTATAGGTTTTTTCATACATTTTTGATATTTCTTTAATTAAAAATAATTCTTTATCTTCATCAATTTTTGCAATATCTAATACTAAATCCAAAATCCTTGTAGGAGCTTCATATATAATAGTTGGATAGCTTTGGTTTAGAGCATTTTCTATTTGAGCTTGACGATTTTTTTTGATATTTAAAAATCCTAAAAATATAAATTCCTTATCAGAAAACCCACTTGCAACAAGTGCAGTAATAGCAGCATTTGCACCAGGCAAAACACTATATTTTATATAATTTTCTTGAGCATATTTTACTAGTGAAATTCCAGGATCGCTTATGCAAGGCATACCTGCATCACTCAAATAAGCTATATTTTTAGAAAAATCAATTTTAGAAAAATCAAAATCTTTTTCATTGTGTGAATGTAGTGATATGAAATTATTTATATTAAATTCTATATTATATTTACTACTTAATAAATTAAGTAAAGCCTTACAAACTCGCACATCTTCACAAAAAATTAACTCGCAAACTTGTAAGACTTCTAAAGCACGATATGAAATATCGCCTAGATTTCCTATTGGTGTAGGAACGAAATAAAGCATTATTGCATTGAATATTTTTTCTTAAACTTCTCAACTCTACCTGCAGCATCTACGATTTTTTCACTTCCTGTGAAAAATGGATGACAACTTGAGCATATATCTACTCTTAATTCTTCTTTATTTGATTTAGTTACAAAAGTATTTCCACAAGCACAAGTTACAGTGCATTTTTTATAATCTGGATGAATGTCTTTTTTCATAATATTTTCCTTTTTGGCATAAATAAAGCTGTGATTGTATCTTAAATTACATTAAATCTACATTAAAATTTTTGAACTTATGCTTATAATAGCCGTTTTTGCTTTTAAAATATTTGTAATTTTTAAACCTTGAGTTTTAAATAAATTCCTTTCTTTTTCACTAAAACCACCTTCAGGACCAATTACATATAAACAATCTTTATTAAACTCGCATAAATCATTTTTATTAAAATCAATTAAAACAAAATCATTATAAAGTTTTTTAAGTTCGGCTAAATTATTTAAAATTGTGATTTTTAAAATATCAGCCCTAGCACATTGTGAGCTTGAATTATGCAAAATCTTTTCAAGTTTAGCTAGTTTTTTATCATCAAATTTATAAGATTTTTGAGAAAAATCTGTATAAACTAAAAATAATTCTTCTAATCCTAATTCATTTAAATAAGGTGCAATTTCAAAAATACTATCAATTTCTATCATAGCAAGTGCAATTTTTACACCACTTTTATTTGCTTTAAATTCACATTGTTCTAGCATTTTTAAAATGATTTTATTTCTTTGCATAAATATTATTTCATATTTGTATAAAAACCCATCTAATCTACTTATATTTACTATATTTCCTATTTGTTCTCGCCTAGCTTTAAAATGAGATACTAATTCACTATCTAAAACAATTTCTTCACTACCTGCTAAATCATTAAAATAATAAAACATTGTTAAATCCTGCAATTAAAATAGCAAATAATTTTATAAGCTCTAAAAATAAACTTAATTTTTTAAATTTTAAATATTCTTTGCTTTTTCTATATTTTTTAAATTTAATAAATTGAAATATAGAAATTCCTAAAATTAAAATAACAGCAAATAGCATTAAAAATCTAAAATCATTAAAGCCTTTCATAGCTTCAATAATAATGCCTGTAAAAAACACACAAACAATTATCGTATAATAAGCAGGCAAAAGCACTCTAATTCTAAAAATATATTTATGAATGTCCTTTAAATATTGTGAAAAAACAAAATATAAAAGTTCTAAAATTATTAAAATATATACAAAAAACAAATGCACACTTATAAAATCACTCATTAAAAACTCCGATTAAAATAATAAAGAATTTGTAACACCAGCAAATATGATTAAAAATATTTTTAATATCTCAAAAACAATACTGAATAATTTAAAATTAAAGCTTTTTTTTGCTTTTTTTATCTTATTAAAAATTACAAGCTGTCTAATGCTAAGATAAAAAATCAAAATCCAACTTAAAAATAAAAAAATCTTAAAATTAAAAAATGCCTTAGTAGCTTCAATAAACATACCACTTAATAATACCAAAACTAAGGCTATAATTTGTATTGGACTAATAATTGAAATTCTTGAAATAAATTTATTAATATCCTTACAACATTGAGAAATAAACAAATAAGAAAATTCTAAAGCTACCAAGCAATACACGAAAAACATATGAATGCCAATAATACTCATTAAACTTCCTTTGGATTTATAAAAATCTCATTATTTTTAATTTTTTCAAATAAATTTATATCACTAAAATCTTCTAAAATTGCCTTAGAAAAAGTTATTTCATTTAAATTAATTCTAGGCTCATCATTATAAAAAGCATCATCATATTCACATTCAGCCCAGCCTGTTCTAGTCTCATTTAGTCTGATTTTATCTACTCTTACATTCTCATCATTGTGCATTTTTGAATTTTGTAAAATCTTAGAAATTAATATAAAAAACACTATGCTAAGATTTTCGGCACTGATATTACAAGGTAGCTCAACCCACCTAGCTGAATGCTTTTTAATATCATTTACATACTCTAAATCATCGTATTTATAAATACAAGTGCTATGGTCAAACGCATCTATTATTTGCTTAATATTTCCCTTTAAAAGCCCGAAATCATAAACCATTCCCGCTTTATCAAGAGTATTTGCATATAAAATTAATTCTAATTTATAAGAATGTCCGTGAATGCTAGTTTTACATCTTTTTGAACTACAAAACCTAACTATATGAGCATTTTCAAACTCAAATAATTTACCTATTCTCATACACCCTCCAAATCATCATAAATTCTAATATGTATCCTATCTGTATAATTAAAGCCATTTTTAATAGCAAATTCTAAAACGCTCTTAGCATTCGCTCTTAATTCATCATTAGTCGCACCCTTTGGCATTAGATAAAAATTAGCGTCTTTATAAACATTTCTTAATTCAAATAATTCTTGATTATCTTCTAAATCCGCCTTATCTAAAACGACTTTAAAAAATGCTTGTTTTGATTGCTTTAAAATTGAATTAATTGCTTCATAATTTATTCTTTTTTCCTTTGGCATTTTGCTATTTGCAAGTTTTACTCCCATTGCAAAATAACAATTTTTATAAAAATCGTATTCTTTTAAACAAATACTAGCATTAGTCTCAAACTGCACTAAATATTCATTTTTTACCAAATATTCTAAAAGCTCTATAAATTTAGGATTTTCTTGATGAATTAAAGGCTCTCCACCAGTAATTACTATCATAGGTTTATAGCTAAATGAATTTAATTTATTGATTATATTTTCTAATTTAAATTCCTTATACTCATCACTAAATTCATTAGTATAAACAGCTCTTAAAGTATCGCAACCAACTAATGTTTTATTATTTTTGCTCTTAACAACTCCAAATCCATAGCAAGAGAAATTGCACCCCGCAAAACGGATAAAATAAGCAAGTCTTCCTGCAAATATCCCTTCACCTTGAATACTTAAAAATTCTTCAACTAATTTCATCATCCACCCGTTTGTGAAAACGACCTAGCAGAGCTTTTATTATCTTCTTCGCTCCATTTATTTTTCTCAGGTTTGTTTTCTAAAACCGTATTTAAAATCTCTAAAGCCTTATTAATATCTTTATTTCTTAAAGCCTTTTTAATACTCATAGCTTCATCAAAATAAAGGCAAGGTATCAAAAATCCTTCCGCACTAAGTCTTAAACGATTGCAGCTATCACAAAAATCGTGCTTGTGTGGATTAATCACACCAAATACATAATCTAACTCATCAATTTTATATAAACTAGCAGGAGAATTTGGCTCTTTCTCAAGTGCATTTATGCTAAATCTTTGCTTGATTTTATCTAGTATTTCAGCTTCTCTTAATCCACATAATTGTCCGTAAGCGTGTTCGTTTTCCATAAATTCAATAAATCTTATTTGAATATTTTTATCTTTGCAAAACATAATCAAATCAATTAATTCATCTTCATTAATACCCTTTAAAGGAACGCAATTAATCTTTACTTTTAACCCTACTTTTAAGGCTTCTTCTATACCTTCTAAAACTTCTTTTAAAATATCTTTTTGAGAGATTAATTTTGCTCTTTGTGGCACTAAAGTATCAAGAGATACATTTATTCTTACAAGTCCTGCTGCTTTTAATTTTGCCGCTTGTTCTTTTAATAAAAATCCATTAGTTGTAAGTGCTAAATCCAAATCGCTCTTATAATCAATTAGCATTTTTATGAATTTATCCAAATCAGCTCTTACAAGTGGTTCTCCACCAGTTAAACGGATTTTATCTACACCCTTATCCATACATAATTTTGCAAATAAAAATAATTCTTCATAGCTTAATAAATTTTCTTTAGGAACCCAATTAAAAGGAACTTTTGGCATACAATAAAGACAACGGAAATTACATCTTTGAGTAAGTGAAATTCTTAAATAATTTATCCTTCTTCCATACGAATCAATTAACATTTTTAGTCCTTATAAACTTTTTAAAATAATATTAATTGCTTGTGGGCTTTTGTTTAGAAGTAATGCTATTTCTTCTACGCTTTTACCATCTCCAAAAAGTTTTAAAATCTGCATTCTTTCAGCGTCTTCATTAGGACTTAGCCTAGTGATTGGCTCGTTTGCAAGTTCTAAATTTGCAATTCTACTATCTTGGTTTTTTGTAACTTCTTGAATACTTTCTTGAATAATGCCTAAATCACTATTTAGCTCATTAATTCTTTCATCAATAATTGAATGTATTAAAAACTCACAATTTTGCATAATATTATCATTAAAATCATTTTGTTTAGCGTTATTTATCTCTGCTAGTTTTAATTTTTCTACATCTTTTTCAAGTCTATGAATAGATTTATAATTCTCATCAATAGCCTTTAAAACCCCATCTAATTTATCATTTAAATCTCTAAAACTAAGTCTTACATAAACAAATAATAAAACTATAAAAATTATAAATACAATATAAATTAATAAATCAATCCCCATTTTTTTCCTTTTTAATATTAATTAAATTCCTTTGAATATCAGCTACAAATAAATTAAGCCCTTCTGTATCATATCTTTTAATTTGAGTGATTTTAAAAGTATGCTCATCAATTGCACTAACAAAACAAGATATAGTTCTATCAACTAAAACAAGCCTTGCATAATATGTTTGATTAGGTTTTAAACTATCTTCAACACGAATATATTCATAATTTATTGAATTTGAATAGGTGCTATTATCTAATTTTATAAATTCATCTTTTTTAAGATTTTTAATTTCTAATAAATCTTTTTTAATATCACAAAGCATTTCAAAAAACAATTTATCTTCAGGATACATATCCATTTTACTAGCTCTGTGCCTATAATCTTGTAAAGATTTATGATAATTAATAGCATTATATTCTTGTAAAAATCTATCTTCTAATTCCTCACATTCTTGATAATCAATTCTAAATCTTGCTTCATACATAATCATTAGCTAACCTTTAAATCTATTATAAAAAATATCAAAAACACTATGCTAACAATAGCGTTTATATCAAAAAAAGCTCTTTCTATTTTTTCTGTATTTTTTCTCACTATAAAATGCTCTATTATTAATAAAATTCCTACGATTATCAATCCTAAAAATCCATAAAATCCAGCATTTACACTAACTAAAAAAACAAACCAAAACAAAAATGCAATCAAATGAAAAATCGCAGCTATAAATAAAGTAGCCGTTTTACCAAAACAAGATGGTATAGAAAATAAATTATTTGCTTTATCAAATTCTAAATCTTGCAAAGCATACAAGCAATCAAACCCAGCAGTCCAAAAACAAACCGCAAAACATAAAGCAATAGAATAAGCACTAATAGAATTTGTAAGCACAATTTCACCTGCTACACAAGCAAATCCTAAAGATAAGCCTAAAATAATATGAGCTAAATAAGAAAATCTCTTAAATAAAGAATAAGAACCAAGTAAAGCTAAGGCAAAAAAGCTAAGATAAAAGCAAGTAGTATTTATAAAATATGCTAAAAGCACGAAAATTACAGCATTTGCGATTATAAATAAAACCAAATTCCCACGCCCTACTCTACCATCTACACTAGGACGATTTTTTGTCCTTTCGTTTAATATATCAATATCAGCATCAAGTAATCTATTAAGTGCCATTGCGTAATTTCTAGCACAAACAGCACAAAAAATAGCTAAGATAAAATTAAGCCAAATTGATGATAAACTTAATTCATATAATTTTATAGCGCTAAGCATTGAAATAATTAAGAAAGGTAAAGCAAAAATACTATGCTTAAATACGATTAATTCTAAAATGTTTTTTAATTTATTCATAACTCTTCCGTTTTTAATCTAGTTTATAATATTTTAATTAAGATTTAAGGATAAAGATGAAAAAAATTGCTCTCATAGGAACAACTGCAAGTGGCAAAACAAACCTAGCTCATAAACTTGCTAAAGCTTCAAATTCTATAATTTTAAGCCTTGATAGTTTATGTCTTTATAAAGAATTAAATATTATAAATGCCAAGCCAGATAATCAAATGCTAGAAGAGATTAAATACTTTGGAATAAATCTAATTAGCGTAAATGAAAATTATAATGTAGGGCTTTATTTTGATGAATACAAAAAGGCTTTAGAGTTTGCAAAAAATAATGAAAAAAATCTAATCATAACAGGTGGAAGTGGATTTTATCTAAAAGCAATGCTTGATGGATTAAGCCCTAAAATTAATGATATTAATCATAATTTAAGCCTTGATGAAATCTATAATCTAATGCTAAAAATTGATAAAAACTCAAACATATCAGCAAATGATACTTATAGGCTAAATAAATGGTATAGTATTTATAAAAGCACAAATGAAATTCCTAGCCTTTGGCTAAAAGCAAATACTCAAGAAGCACTTATTAAAGAACTTAAAATATACGATATTTTATGGGATAAAGATATTTTAAACGAAAGAATTAGGCTAAGGACTAAACAAATGCTTAGCTTAAATGCTTATGATGAAGTTATAAATTTATATAAGATTTATGGTGATACAAAAGCATTAAATTCTATTGGAGCTAAAGAAATAATTGATTGTTTTAATCAAAAAATATCTAAAGATGAATTAGAATATTTAATCACAATTCATACAAGACAACTAGCAAAAAGACAAAGAACTTTTAATAAAAAATTTAATGCAAAAATATTTAATATAAAAAGCGAAGAAGATTTGCAAAACGCATACGAAAGTATTTTAAGCTCACTTTAATAAAAATATTTTTAATTCAAATTCTAAAAAGAATTTGAATTAAAATAAAAATTATTTAAACCAAGATTTAATAGTATCAAATATCCCGTGTTGTTGCTCTTTAGCATCATTTTTGATACCAAAACTCTCATTTAATTTTTCTAATAATTCTTTTTGTTCTGCATTTATATGTTTTGGATACATAATACTAAGTTGGACAAATTGATCCCCTGTTCTTCTTGTATGATGGTTTTTAACACCTTCGCCACTAATTTTTACAAGTTGTTTATCGCTTAAGCCAAATGGAATTTGAATACTAGCTTCTCCTCTAATAGTAGGCACAATGATGGTAGAACCTAAAGCTGCTTGGGTAAATAAGATTGGAACATCTATATAAATATCATCACCTTTTCTAACAAACTTATCATCTCTTGCTACACGAAGTTTTATATACAAATCAGAACGCTCATTAGAATTAATCTCATTTCCTTTATTAGAGCATTTTAAAGTTACTCCGTTATCAACTCCTTCAGGAATAGTTACTTCTAATTCTTCTTTTTTATTTTCTTTTCCACTACCTTGACAAGATGAACATTTATCTTTTACTACTTTACCTTTACCGCCACACACATCACAAGTGCTAACCATTTGGAAAAAGCCTTTTCTAATAGCTATTTTGCCCTTGCCATTACATCTTGAGCAAGTAGTTGTAGTTTTACTTGCCGAGCCTGTTCCATCACACTTAATACAATTTGCTTTATAAGAATAATTAACTTTCTTTTTACAACCAAAAATAGCTTCTTTAAAACCTAATTCAAGAGTAATAAATAAATCTTCATCAATTTCTTCATCATCACTATCGCCAAAGCCACCAAAAATATCACTAAAAATATCACTAAAATTTGAAAATCCTTCAAATCCAAAGCCACCAGCACCTGAACCACCATTAAGACCAGCTTCGCCGTATCTATCATATCTAGCTCTTTTAGTGTCATCACTTAAGGTTTCATAAGCTACATTGATTTCTTTAAACTTTTCTTCAGCATCTTTATCGCCTTGATTTCTATCAGGATGATATTTCAATGCCAATTTTCTATAAGCTTTTTTAATTTCTTCAGAACTAGCATTTTTACTAACTCCTAGAATTTCATAAAAGTCACGCATCTTTTTCCTTTTGCAATTTATCATTTATAAATTAATTATTGTTAGAATGGAAAGACTTTAATAAATAAAGGTGAAAAAATGATTAATGTAATTATGATTGAAGACGAAGTGGAATTCGCTGAGTTGATTACAGAGTTTTTAGCAAGGTTTAACATAAAAGTTACAAATTACAGCACTCCTGCTGAAGGTTTAACTGCTAACTTTAGTAATTATGATTGTCTAATTTTAGACTTAACTCTACCTGGAATGGATGGATTAGAAGTATGCAAGGAAATTCGCAAGAAGTATGATATTCCTATTATCATTTCAAGTGCTAGAGGGGATACAAGTGATAAGGTTTTAGGACTTGGATTAGGGGCTGATGATTATTTACCAAAACCTTATGAGCCAACTGAATTGCAAGCAAGGGTATCATCACTTGTTAGAAGATACAAAAAAAGCTTACTACCACCTGAAGAAGAAGTAAGCACATTATTCAAAGTTGAGCATGAAAAACATGAAATTTACTATGATAAAAAACCACTAAGCTTAACACCGGCTGAATATGATATATTAAGTTATCTAGTGAAAAGACATAGCTATTCAGTATCAAGAGATGAGCTAGCTAATAGCTGTAGGTCATTAAGAGAAAAAGATAGCAAAAGCTTAGATGTAATTATAGGAAGATTAAGAAGTAAGATAGGCGATAGTTCAAAAGACCCTAAACATATATTCTCTGTTCGTGGTATTGGTTATAAGCTTCTTGGCTAATGCTGTTACACTCTATTCTTAGTAAGCTAATAGCAGTTTTTGCTATTAGCATTATACTTACTATTACAGCTATTATACAAATAACTCAATACTCCAATAAGGCTTTAAGAGCTGAAAGTATAAGTAGGCTTTATTTTGCAATATTAGCTATTAATAAATTGTATGCTAGTGGTGCTGGTGTAGAAATTGATAAATACTTACAAGATATTGATTTTCAAGAAATCACAGATAAGCGTTTTATGCGTGAGCTTTGCACAAGCAATGATAAGCCAATAGACCATAAAACTAATTTTGGACTAATTCAAGGAATTGTTTATAAAGACAAATATTATTTAAAACTCATAAATCAAAAAAATAATTCATTAAAAGTTTATGAAAACACCCACAATAATAATATAAATGATGGTTTAATTAAATTATTAATATCATTAATTATTATGATGTTTTTTGCTTCTTTAATATATTGTTATAATTTAATTCAACCATTAAAAGGTCTTACAAGACATATTAGAGATTTATCAAACGGAAAAAATAGCAATTTTTCTTATTATAAAAATGATGAAATAGGATTATTAACTAAAGAATTTAATAAAGCTACTAAAAAAAATAATGAATTGGTATTGGCAAGAAGATTTTTTTTAAGAGCAATTATGCACGAGTTAAAAACACCTATTGCTAAAGGAATGTTTGCAGCAACTATGCCAGAAAGCGAAAAAAATAAAAAAATCTTAATAAGTGTATTCAAAGGTATGAATGCTTTAGTAAATGAATTTAAGCAAGTAGAAGAAATATTATCTAAAAACCATGAAGTAGTCTTAAAAGAATATTCGTATTCATATTTATTAGAGCAATCAATCAGTGCTTTATATTTAGATAATTTACAAATTATTGATGTAAAAATGAACGAAGACAGAACAATAATAGTAGATGGAGCTTTATTTATAATATTAATTAAAAATCTATTAGATAATGCTATTAAATACTCAAGCAACCATAAGTGTATAATTGAATTTCAAAAAAACTATATTAATGTAAAAAACATAGGAGAAGAAAAAGACTTTAATACAGAAGAGTATTTTAAACCATTTGCAAGGGGTAATGCAGAGCAAAGTGGATTTGGATTAGGACTTTATTTAATAAAATATATTTGTGATACTCAAGGATTTGAGCTTAAATATTTTTACGATGATGGCTATCATAACTTTAGGATTATATTGTGATACATTTTGATAATTTATGCAAAAGCATAGGAAAAATTCAAGGAATTGGTAAAAAAACTTCTTTAAAAATGGCTTATTATTTGTGTTATGAAAATAAAAATTTATTAGAAGAACTAATGAATTCTTTAGAAAATGCTAAAAAAAATATAAAAGAATGTTCTATTTGTGGTTGCTTAAGTGAAAATGAACTTTGTGATTATTGCATAAATGATGAATTAGATAATACAATTTGCTTAGTGGAAAGCCCAAAAGATGTATTTTTTATAGATGAATGTAAAGTATATGAAGGTAGATATTTTATACTTTCAAAAACCAATGAATACTATTTAAAAAAATTAGAAAAAATGATTTGCAAATACAATACAATAGAACTGGTTTTAGCCTACACACCAAGCGTTAGCACGGATACGGTGTGCTTTTATTTAGAAGATTATTTTAAACACTACAATGTAAAAGTAAGCAAAATCGCTCAAGGCGTTCCAAATGGTATTAAAATTCAAGATATTGATATTCACTCTTTAAGTAGTGCAATTTTAAATAGGGTAAGTATTGATGGGTAAAAAAACTATTATATTATTTTCATTATTAGCCTGTATTAGCGTAATATTAAATAGCATAGATGTTTATATTACACTTGATAAAAACTATCAACTAAAAGACAATGAAGGCACTAAAAATATCATCGCAAAACAAGCAAAAGCAATAGTAGATAAAATAGATAATTATGCAAAAAATCTTCCAAATTCTTTAAATTATAAAGAAAAAATTAATCTAATCAAAAAAGAAATTAATACGATTAATTTTGATAATTATCAAGAAAAAGCCTATGCTTTTAATGAGTTAGGATTTTATATAGCTCATTATTCTAAGGACTATGAGCATCAAAATATTTTTTTAGAAAAAGACACAAATAATAAATTTTATATAAAAGAACTGCTAGCAAAAATAAAAGATGAAGGATATACGAAAGCTAATATTTTTTGGACTAACTACTCAATAAGACATATAATAACTTATATCAAAAAAGATAAAAATTTAAATGTATATTATGGTTGCACTATTGATTTAGATAAAATTAAAAACTTTAAAAAAATAAAGGCAAGTTATAACGATAAAGAAAAAATACTAATTATTTTTAGCACATTATTTATTATTTTTACAATCATATGTTTTACTCTTATACAATATAAAAAAACAAGGAAAAAACAATGAAATTTATTATAAATATTTTAATATTTTGCGTATTAGCAATTGCAAATCCACTACCACCAAATGAAGCATTTAAATTCCAACTTGAAAATAATTCTCAAGCAAATTTTATAAAACTTAATCTAAATCCTGATATTTATTTATATAAAAACGAAATAAAAGTCTTATTAAACAACGAAAATATCACAAATAAATTTGACTTAAGCAATGCGGTATTAAAGGATAATGTTGAAGTCTTTTACAATACTTTAGAATTTGATTTCCCAAATTTTACATTAAAAAATAACGACAATATTAAAATTTTTTATTTAGGTTGTTCTACTGAAGGATTATGTTATCAACCACTTGTAGCGTCTTTTAATTATCAAAATGATAAATTGGTTTTAGAATACGATAACAAAGAAGCTTTAAAACTAAAAAAAGAAAAACAATCTACACAAAACGAATATGAAAGCAAGCTTTTAAATTCTTCATTTTTAATAAATATTTTAACTTTTTTTGTATCAGGAATACTATTATCTTTAACACCTTGCACCCTACCAATGATACCTATAATATCTAGTATTTTGGCAAAAAGTAGTGGTAAAAATCCAATAATTTCAAGCATTATTTATGTATTAGGAATGGCTATTAGCTATACAATAGCAGGAATAATAGCAGCTTTAGTAGGAAGTGGAGTTCAAGTATTTTTTCAAAATCCAATTGTAATCATTCTATTTTCTTTAATTTTTATAATTTTATCATTATCAATGTTTGGCTTATTTGAACTAAAAATGCCTAACTTCATTGTAAATAGCGTAAATAAAAAAAGCTCAAAATATAGTGGAATTATCGGAGTATTTTTAATGGGGGTCTTAAGTGCTTTAATAGTAGGACCTTGTGTAGCTGCACCACTTGCTGGAATTTTAATTTATATAGCAAATAGCAATGATGTATTGCTTGGAGCTTTTTCATTATTTTTTATGAGTATAGGTATGGGAATTCCACTAGTAGCAATTGGTTTTGGTTTTAAATTTATAACTGGCTCTTGGATGCAATATGTTAATAAATTTTTTGGATTTATTTTATTAGGAATAGCAATATTTTTCTTAGAAAGAATAATAAATGAGAATATTACAAATATTTTATATGCCTTACTTGGTATTAGTTTTGTAGTATTTTTTGGCTTATTTGAAAATACTAAAAATAAATTCTTTTTATTTTTTAAAATTATTTTAGTTTTAATATTAGCTTATAGTTTTATATTATTAAACAAAACTTTTAATCCAAGTAATAATATTTCTCAACAGAATTTAGAATTCACACAAGCAAAAGAAAAATTAAATCTAAGTTCAAAAAATATTGTGTATTTTACAGCTAGCTGGTGTGAGAACTGCAAAGTTATGCAAAATACTACTTTTAAAGATAAAGAAGTTATAAATGAGTTGAAAAATTACAATTTAATCAAAATAGATTTAACTAACCCAAACCAATTTGAGCAAGAAATGGCAGAGACTTATAAGGTTTTTGGACCACCAGTTTTACTTGTTTTAAACGATAAAGGCGAAGTGCTAAAACAAATAATAGGATTAGTTGATGCAAAAACTTTATTAAAAGAACTTAATTTTTAAAGCTTAAATTAATTTATTTTTGTATAATATGAGCTTTTATTTTAAGGAGATTTAATGCAAAGAACTTTATCAATCATTAAACCTGACGCTGTTAAGAAAGGTGTTATAGGTCAAATTTTAAGTCGTTTTGAAGCAAATGGCTTAAGAATTGCAGCTATTAAAAAGCTTTATTTAACAAAAGAACAAGCAGGAGAATTTTACGCAGTTCATAAAGAAAGACCATTTTATAAAGATTTAGTTGAATTTATGACTAGTGGTCCTGTTGTAGTATCTGTTTTAGAAGGCGAAAATGCAGTTGCTAAAAATCGTGAATTAATGGGAGCAACTAATCCAAAAGAAGCAGCTAAGGGAACAATAAGAGCTGATTTTGCTGAAAGTATTGACGCAAACGCAGTGCATGGTAGTGATAGTTTAGAAAATGCTAAAATAGAAATAGAGTTTTTCTTTAATAAACTTGAAATAAATTAAAATGAAAATTGCTTTTAGTAAAATTAATTCGGTAAAATACCCTTTTAAATTAGATTTTGATAATTTAATATTAGAAGGCTTTTTAAAGAGAAAAGATAATAAAATAGTTACACTAGACGCAGTTTTAGCAGGCAATGTAATTCATTATTGTGATAGTTGTGCTGCTGAAATTGAGATTGAAATTAACGAAAAAATTAATTTAGATTTAAGCGATGGTGTATTTAAAGATGAAGAAAACGAATTAAGCGACACTATGGAATTTTATGATGGTGAAATAGACTTAATTGAAGTATTAAAAAGCGAATTGGCTTTATATTTAAGCGATTATTTTTATTGTCAAAAATGTAAATAAGGAGAATAACATGGCAGTTCCAAAGAGAAGAGTTAGTAAAACAAGAGCAGCAAAAAGACGCACTCATTACAAAATTGAGCTAGTAAGACCGATTAAAGATAAAGATGGTAGTTGGAAATTACCTCATAGAATTAATCCAACAACTGGCGAATATTAATACCTATGATAAAAGTTGCTGTTGATGCTATGGGTGGAGATTTTTCTTTCCCCCCAATAATTAGTGGAGTTATAAAAGCGTTAAAAGAAAAAGATAATTTTAGCGTTATTCTAGTTGGAGATGAAGAAAAAATAAAAAGTCAAATTCCATCAGAATTATCAAATAGAGTTGAATTTGTTCATACTACCGATGTTTTTGATATGGATGAAAATTCTACAGATGTTTTAAAACGCAAAGACAGCAGTATTTATAAAGCAGTTGAATTAGTAAGAAACCACGAAGCAAATGCAGTTGTTTCGGCTGGGCATAGTGGTGCTACAATGAGCCTTGCAACCCTTAGAATAGGTAGAGTAAAAGGTGTTTTAAGACCTGCTATCGCAACTTTGATGCCTACTTTTAACGGCAGAGTTTTAGTATTAGATGTAGGTGCTAATGTTGATTGCGAAGAAGAAAATTTATTACAATTTGCAATAATGGGCGAAGCTTATGCAAAAGAAGTGATGAATATAAAAAATCCTAAAATTGCACTACTTTCAAACGGAGAAGAAGATTGCAAAGGAAACAAACTTACAAAAGACACACATAAATTATTAAGAGAACATTTAAGCAATTTTATGGGCAATGTTGAAGGCGGACATATATTTGCTGGAGAATGTGATGTGGTAGTTTGCGATGGATTTACTGGAAATATATTATTAAAAACTGCAGAAGGTGCTGTAGGCATTTTTGCTAAGTTGTTAAAAAATGAGATTAAAAAATCATCATTGTCAAAACTTGGTTATATGCTTAGCAAAGGTGCATTTAATGCTTTAAAACAGCATTTAGACTACGACCAATATGGTGGAGCTCCATTATTAGGAATTGATGGATGTGCTATCATTAGCCACGGAAAAAGCAATGAAGAAGCTATAAAAAATGCAATTTTTCAAGCTTTAAAATTTGCTAATTCAAATGTAAATAAAGTGATTGAAGATGAAATTAAAAGCTTGCATTAAAAGTATTGCTTCGTATTTACCAGAAAAAACACTAACAAATAAAGATTTTGAAAGTTTTTTAGATACAAGTGATGAATGGATATTAAAAAGAACAGGAATTAAGCAAAGATATATTGCTAGTGAAACTGAAAACACTAGCGATTTAGCATATAAAGCAGCTATAAAAGCTATACAAAGAGCTAAAATTCAAACTAATGAAATAGATTTAATAATAGTAGCTACATTAAGTCCTGATTATTTTACTATGCCATCAACTGCGGTAGTTGTAGCAAATAAACTTGGATTAAAAGGTGTAAGTGCTTTTGATATAAGTGCTGCTTGTTCTGGATTTATTTATATGCTTGAGCTTGCTCGTTCTATGGTTGAAAGTGGTGCTAAAAAAAATGTATTAATAATAGGAGCTGAAAAAATATCTTCAATTCTTGATTATACAGATAGAACTACTTGTGTTTTATTTGGAGATGGTGCTGGAGCTTGCGTTGTAAGTGCAAGTGAAGGTAAAGGAATTATAGATATTCATACAGGAAGCGATGGAGAATTTAAAGATTTATTATGCACTAAGCGTTCAAATCAAACAAAACAATTAGAGCCTATTAAACTTGAAATGAAAGGCAATGAAGTATTTAAGGTAGCTGTTAAAACATTATCAGATGATGTGTCGTATTTATTAGATAAAAACAAACTTAAAACAAGTGATATAGATTTATTTATACCACATCAAGCAAATCTTAGAATTATCTCTTATGTTCAAGAAAAACTTGGCTTAAGTGATGAGCAATGTGTTGTATGTGTTGATAAATTTGGTAATACTTCAGCTGCGTCAATTCCAATAGCTATCAATGAAGCTTACGAACAAGGTCGTTTAACAAATGGCAAATTAATGCTTTTAGACGCATTTGGCGGCGGATTTACTTGGGGTAGTGCTTTAGCTTATTTTGATGGAATTGATTATAAGAATTTATAAAATTCAAATCATATTACTATTTATAAAAGAATTTAATTAAGTATATTTTTGTTATAAAATCTTGCAAGTATATTTATTTAACTTATTAATTAAAATTTTTGCAATATTTTTATAAACTTGATTATTCAAATCTTCTTTATTTTCAAGAGATTTAGTATAAATATTATAAATTATTTTAATATTAATTTTAATTTAAGTTTTAAAATGTATAATCCAAACTTATTTTTATTTTAAGTCTTGTTAGCTCAGCAGGTAGAGCATCTCACTTTTAATGAGGGGGCCGCTGGTTCGAATCCAGCACAGGACACCATTTTTTTGATCCAGGTTTGAGACCCTTTCGTCTAGTGGCTCAGGACGCCATTCTCTCCGTTTGGAAACGAGAGTTCAAATCTTTCAAGGGTCGCCATGGTCGCTTAGCTCAGTTGGTAGAGCGCCACCCTTACAAGGTGGATGTCATAAGTTCGAGTCTTATAGCGACCACCATTCATTAAATTCGGTTGCGGCGGTAGTTCAGCTGGTTAGAATATCGGCCTGTCACGCCGGAGGTCGCGGGTTCGAGCCCCGTCCGCCGCGCCATTTAATTTCGCTTAAGATAAATCAATTTTCCCAAGTTTTTTAATAAGTCAAATTAATTTTTGTATAAATATTTTCTAACTCAATAATAACTACAAATATTTTAAAAATACATTACTAAAAGCAACAATAAAATATACTTATAAAAACCCAAATTCAAGTTATTATAAAACTTTTAAAAATATTAATATCATTAATTCAAATTCTTTATAAATTTAAACGCAAAATATATTTATCATTTAAGCTAGAATTAAAAATGGGGGGGGGTATAATACTTTTTTTTAATTTTTAAAAGGAGTTTTTATGTCTTATGTAGAACAAGTTTTAGGCACAGATGAAAGCGTTGTTTTAAAAGCCAAAGTTAGTATTTTTGCTTTTATAGGTGATTTATTTGCTATTTTAATTTTAGCAATTTTAAGTATTGCTATTCATCCTTTTATTGCTATATTTATCATCTTTCTTTTACTTCGTATGTTTGTTATTATTACAACAACAGAACTTGCTTTAACAAATAGAAAAGTTATAGCTAAATTTGGCTTTATTAGAAGAGATACAATAGAGCTAAGATTAGAAAAAATAGAAAGTATCAGAGTTGGTCAAGGAATTCTTGGTAGGATTTTTAATTTTGGCACAATATTTATAAATGGTGCTGGTTCTTCTGCACCTGTTCCTTTTATTGGTGAACCAATAAAATTCAAAAAAAGTGTAGATGAATATATAGAAAATAAATTATCAAAATAAGCCCTATTTCTAGGGCTATTTTTTAAAACGAATATCTTAAAGTTCCGTTTATATTGTAGTTTGTATTATATTTTCCACTAAATGATTTTTCAGCGTCTAAGCTAAACTTAGTATTTTTACCTAAGTTAAAATTAGCTCCTACACTTGCAAATCCACGACTATCTTTAAAGCCTTTTTCAACTCTTGTAGTTGTGCCATCGCTTAAAGTTATAGTAGGAGTGTTATTTAAATCAAATGCCCCGCCAACACTAGCTCTTAAACCAAAAGTATCATTAATATTCGCACCAGCACTTAAAGCAACTTTTGCTGCTCCCATAAATTTACCTTCGCTTTTTAAAGTAACTTTATCATTACCCTTTAAATTAGCCATAGGAACATAGCCAAGGATTAATTCAGCACTAGGCTCAAGATAAAAATCACTTCCCATTCTATATCCAGCCTCAACGCTACCTAAAAATCCACTTCCGCTATCTTTTAAATCGCCTAACCAAACATTATCTTTAAATGTTGATTTATGATTGGTATATCTAGCTGTAGCGTCAATAAATAAGCCATCATTACCAACTAAGCTAACATAAGCACCAATGCCGTGATTTTTCACCTTAGAATTACTTGAATTACTTGTGCTTTGACCTATATTTGCCATTACACCTGAATATAATTCTCCGTAATTTGTGCTAGTTTGCTTATCTGCACCAAATTGCACTTCATAGTATTTTATTTTAACACTATCAATCTTACCTTCGCCACCAAAACTTCTAATCCAAATTCCAGCATTTTTGCCATCATTATTTCTTAGTTCACCCATTCTTTTGTTTAGATTGTTCCATTCACTAACATAAGAATAATAAGTCTGATTTAGCATATTTTTTGCATCTGTTAAAGCCTTAGTATTAGCACCTTTTAAAGTAAGTTCAATCTCATTACCATTAATGTTAGACCCTACTTTAATAGCTTCTTCAATTGCAGCGTTTTTAATATCTTTTTGTGCTTCTTCAATTGCTTTATCAAGGCTAGTTTCACTTGCTACAATCTTGCTTGTATCATTTGCAACTTTATTAGCATTTGCCATTACCTCATCACTTGCAGTTCCTTTTGCAACTTCATTTGCTTTTTGAGCAATTGCACCTACGCTTGAGCTTGCATTATCTAAGATACTCTTATCAGCACCACTTTTGCTATCAGCACTAAAATTATCACTTGTCTTACTAGCATCAGCCCTACTTGCAGCCGCATTAACAGGATTTGCTACAACTGAATAATAAATATAATCCTCATCTCCTTGCTTTAATGTCCCGCTTAAGATATTTTTCTTATCTAATGAATATACACTTAGACCATCATAAACTCCGATTTTTGTAACGAAGTCTTCTGCTGTTGCATTTCCATTTCCAATCTTTAATAAAGCTAATGGAAGATTTGCTAGATTACTTGCATCAGCTTTGCCATTATTTACACTTAAACCAAGTAATCCTATTTCATTTGCCTTACCACTTGTGCTATTTCTTGCAATCATTGTGCCTAAGAATGTATTGTTTGTGCCACCCATAATAAATGTATTATTACTTGCATTTAAATCATTTGCTAAAATTCTACCTGTAATCTTAGAATTATTCACATTTAATTTATCAGCTTTCATATCGCCAAATACAATAGCGTTATTTAAATTAATGTTTGAACCTTTTGAGATAGGGTCTTTATAAAAATTCGCAGCACTAACTTGACTTGCCAATACACCAGTAGTTAAATCATCGCTAATATCAGCATTACCTATAACTTGAGCTTTGATAGCTGAACTATTGATATTTATATCTTTTGCTTGTAAAAGAGTTGTATTAGCACTCTTATCTAATTTATAAGCACTCTCTATACCTGTTAAGCTTAGATTATTTGAAGCTACGATATTAGCGTCATAGCTAATCTCTCCGTGATACACTCTAGCTTCTTTATCTAGCCTTTCTACATCTTCAACGATACCACTTAAGCTTAGATTTCTAGCCTTAACATCTTTATCAAATGATGAACTAACAGCATTGATTGAGCCGTAGTTTGTAACGCTTTCTCTAAATAAAGCTTTATTAGCATTTACATTAAACTCTGCGTCTTTTAGATTTGTTCCGTGTGTAAGCTTATTTATAACTGCATTTTTAAGAGTAATTGTTTTAGAACTTGTAGCTTTATCGTTTGCTATGATATTTTCTGCATAAGTATTTGTTAGGCTTATATTTCCATCATTTACATTGATATTTGCAAATCTTGACATTGTATTAATTGCATCATCATTGTCAATATAAGAAAATGCAGGATTATACTCTTGATTGCCGTTTTTATCTTTTACTCTTTCGCCACTTTCATCTCTTTTTTCTTCTAACAAATTCCCTAAAGCTTTTAAATCGCCCTTAGCAATATTTACATCACTTTTAAAAATTGAGTTATTAGCATTTAAATTACCTTCTGTAATATAAACACCACCTGTATTTGCAAAAGTATCAACAATGCTATTAATATCACCCTTAGCAACCCTAACAACTCCAGTTCCTTTCGTTTCAAAACCAGTTGTATCAATACCACCATTAGCTATTAAATCTCCTGATATTAAATAATCGCTATCTATATATTTTAAAGAGTCTTTATAAAATGTAGTGCTATCAATATCATGAGAATTTGAAGCTGCTGCTTTAACAATAGGTAAGAAATTTTCTTCATTTCCCATTATCTCATCAAGCCTCTTCATATCTTCAGCACTTGCTATTTTTTCGCTATTTAAAAGAGTTGAGAAATACTTGTTTGCTAATTCTTTTTGATGAGCTCCACTTATGAATTTTCCTTCGGTTTCTACACTATTTTGAATAAGTGTTCCGTATGTTTCTATATCGCCTTTACTCTTAACTCCATTTTGAATATCCGAAAGGATAAATCTAGCTTTGCCGTTTTGATTATCAATAGCACCTTGAAAAGTTGTGTTAAAGCCATAGAATGAATTATTTGCACTTGCTTTAGTATTTGCTGTAACTTTACCTTTTACAATAGAAGTTTCAAATTTAGCTAAGTTTGTGGTATTTACATCATTAACACTTGTAACATGATCGTTTTGAGGTTGGCTAGTTTTTCTAGCTACATAAGGAGTGCTTTCTTTTTTTGGTTTTCCCATAACATAAAGGTCTTTAGCATTTAATGTGCCTTTTATTTCTGCATCTTCTAAAATCACATCTCCATTGCCACTAATAGCTACGCCACCTTCATTAATAATACCTGACCAATCTACAAAAAGCACTCCATTATTAGTAACTGATTTTAATCCACTATCTGTTACATAAAGACCGCCATTGTTTTCAATATCTGAAGTAATCTTAGCTGTATCTATAACCATATTAATATTTTTACCGGTAACTACTTGAACTCTCTCAAGGTCTTTAGCAAATTCTAGGATTTCTTCTTTTTGTCCTTGAATACTTTCAGGATTATTGTAATAATAATCTCTTAAAGCTTTTGGCACACTTTGAGTAGAAACATTATTGGTAATGGTTCCATTAATTATCCCCGAAGTATTTTTAAGCACATCACCTTTAAAATCTCTTATAAGGCTTACTCCATCATTTGTAATATTACCGCTTAAAGTAATTCTTTGCTCTGGTGTTGGATCAATTCCTTTGTTATCAAAACCAATCTGTTGATATTTGTCTTTTTCTGTAGTTATATCTTTAGTAGCATTGCTTGAATTAATTAGATAAAGATTTTCTTCTTTTCCAACTTCGTTTGAATTAACGCTTTTTGCATTTAAGCTAGTGCTAAGAATTAATGCACTCGCAACTAATGAGAGCTTAAATACCCCCCCCCGTAATGTGTCTAGCCATGACATCTCCTTAAAAAAATAATTTTGCCTAAGCAAGTCGTGATGATAATTTATATAAATTAAATATAACTTAAATTATGTTTGATTATAAAAAATAATCAAACATAGAATTTCAATTTGCATTATTATGTAATTTATGCGGCATATTTAATCTAACTTCAGCAGCTTTATTATTAGAATCTATATCAAAAGCAGCACCAAAGCCTTTTACAAATCTACCTGATTTTATACTTAATTGTATAAAATGAAAATCTAGCATTTTGCTAAAAATATTTACCTCATTTCCATATTTTTCTTTTAAAACTTCAAATAATTCTTCTCTTCTATCATCAACTATTTTTGCATTTACTTGATATTTGAGCCTTTTTCTTGCAAATATTGTTTTAGCTTTACTCTCGTCTTCTAAAAACATTATTTCTATATTGTTAGAGTTGTTTTTAATACTTGAAAAATGTTCAGCAACTTCGCTTATGAAAATAAACATTTCATCATTTTTAAAAATTATTGGAGCATAAGAGCAAATAACTTGATTATTTTTGCTAACACTAGCAATATTTACACTTTTAAAAGAATGTTTAAAATTTTTTATTTCTTCATCTAAATTATTAGAATTTATTTTTGTTTCACTAACTAGTTCTATTACACTATAATGAAGTGTATCTTCACTAGCCTTAGTTTTATAATCTAAATGTAAAATTTCTCCATCATACAAAATATCCATTCCGCTATAAGTTATATCTATTAACTCCACATTTTGAGCATCTTTATTTGTATGATGCTTTACTAGTCTAAATAAAGAATCTTTATGGTCTTTATTCATATGTTCTTTTGCTTGTTGTAATTTCATGATTTTTTCCTTAATATAAATTGTAAAGTTTTTTGTTATTTTTAAATCGTTTTCATCGGGATGTTTTTTGCTATTTTTCCATAATTTCTCCTTTTCTTTTGTAATAATATAATTAGGGTTTTCTTTAGCTAATTTTTTTGCATTATTTATATATTCATCACTAATAGCTCCATTTACTGCTTGTATGCCTAGCACTTGATTATTTTTATTAAAAATATTAAAAAACATTTCTTTTTTATTTTTTATATATTCGCTGTTTTTATCTGCTCCACAAGTAAAAATTATGCCTAAAATCTTATTTTGTATTTTTGGCATATTGCTTGTGATATTGCCTTTTTCTAACCAAAATACTAAGAAAATATACTTATGCTTATCAATGTCTTTATAATGCTCTAAATTAAAGCAATCAATATTTAAAAGTTTAGCGATTTCTAAGGCTATTTTTTTACTGCTATTATTTTTGCTAAGATATAAAACAACCATTAATTCATCCTATATTCTATATTTTTTAAAAATACACAACCTAAAGCTTGCTTATCTAGTATTTTGTATTTCATATCTAAAATTAGTTTTTTTGTATGATTTGCAAAGAAGTCATTTCCAGTAATGCTTAAAATATTTATTCCGCTGTTTGAAATGCTAAATCTAACGCTAACTTTACTTATCCTTTCAAGTTTTAACATTTTTGCTTTTTTAGGATAAGAATTATCAAGTTCATTAAAAATTATATTACTTTTGCAAAATTGTGAATTTGTATTTTTAGGATATTCTTTAACCATATTAATCTGATTGTTAGTAATAAGATTTTCTTTAGTTTCTTCTTTGTTTTCATTTGCTGTATTGCTTGTGCTTTTAGTATCTTGTTTTGCTTCTTTTTTAATTTTTACTTTTTTATTTGCTTTTAAATTTGTATTTTTTATATTTATTTCTTTTTGTATAACTTGCTCTGATAAATTATTTTGTTGGTTTAAAATCTCTTCTTGAAGGATTTTTTGATTATTTAAAAAATCTTCTTTTTTTGTTTCAAATATTTCAATATTAATTTTTTTATTATCAATTATAATTTCTTCAGTGCTAAGTGGTATCGTTAGTGCGACAATGTTTATTATCAAAGAAATTATAAAAAATCTCATTATAATTCCTTTGACAATTCTTTCATATTTATAATAATTCTCGGACTTGCCCTAAGCAGTGATGAAGAATTTGTTTTTATTAGATTATTGTTTTTGAATGCTTTAGTATGTTTTAAAAAATTGCTTATAATTTTTAAATCTCCGTCATTAAAATAAAAAATATAATCAGGATTTTTACTTATTATATATTCTTTATTTACTATTGGCGTTTGTTCTTTTAAATCACATATATTTTTCATACCAAAAGCTTTAATAACATCATTTGCTAAATTGTTATCACAAAATAACATTATAGGGTTTGATGAGAAAATAAACATAGCTGTTTTATCTTTTGCAAGATTGTGAAATTCTTTAATTCCTAATTCAAATTCTTTGATGATTTCTTGTGCTTTATCTTTTTTGTTTGTAATTTCTCCTAATTTAGCAATATTGTTTTTTAGCTCTTCGAAAGAATTAGCTTTAAAATCTAAAATTTTTATATTAAATTCTTTTAATTTTTCTAATCCTAATGAATGTTGACTTGTTATTACAATATCAGGTTTTAATTCTATTATTTTTTCAATGTTTGGTCTTGTGTATGTTCCTACGCTTGGTAATTGTTTTGTTTTATCTTCTGGATAAATGGTAGAAGTGGTGGTGTTAGCTATAGCTAAAATATTATTAAAACTATCTAGCTCATATAATATTTCTACAGCACTAGGTTCTAAGACAACTAATTTATTTGCATTTAAATTAACTAAAATTAATAAACTTAATAAAATTTTTTTCATTTTTTCTCCTAAAATATAACATTTAAATTATTTTTATTTTCATAAATATCACAATCAAATTCAAAAATATTTTTAATGTTTTCTTTATTAAAAACTATTCTTGTTTTGTCGTAAAATAAAATATTTTTATCTTTAACAAAAGCTATCTCATCACAAAATCTAATACTTGTGAATAAATCATGTATTACCATTAATATAAGCAAACCATCCTTTGCTAAGTCTTTTAATAATTGCATTAAAAATATAGAGTAATTAATATCAAGTGGAGCACAAATTTCATCTAATAATAAAATTTTTGGTTTTTTTATTAAAGCTCTTGCTAACATTACTTTTGCAAATTCTCCACCACTTAAATTATTAGTAAGATTATTTTTATAGTTTTGTATATTTAAAAATTCCATTATTTCATCAAGTTTTTTGTAATCATTTTGTATATAAAATGAATTGTTTTTACTAAATAATCCCATCATTATAAAATCACTCACACTAATAGGCATAAATTGATTTGATTTTTGTGGAACATAAGAGATTAAATTACTTAAATCTTTATGATTTAAGAGTTTTAGATTTTTATTTTTAAAACTAATTTCGCCTTTATACGAAAGCAAATTAATTATACATTTAATTAAAGTGCTTTTACCACAACCATTTTTACCCATTAAACCTATAAAATTTGATGAATTGAAATTTATATTTAAATTACTAAAAATTATTTTGTCTTGATATGAGAATGAAAAATTTTTAATTTCAAGCATAGTTTTTCCTTAAAGCTAAATATATAAATAAAGGAACTCCAAAAAATGAAGTAATAATGCCTACAGGAATTTCTATGGGATATAATATATTAAATGCTAAGTTATCACAAAATAATAAAAAAATTCCTCCTATAAATATTGAATATGGAATTATTATTTTATTAGATGAAGTTTTAAAATACATTCTTAATGTGTGAGGGATTATTAAACCAATAAATGCTATAAGCCCACAAAAAGCTACAGAAAAAGCAACTGCAATACATGAAATTATTAAAAATAGTTTTTTGCTTTTACTTGCATTAAGCCCTAAAGAATTAGCTTCTTCATCTCCACATAATAACAAATCAAGTTCATATCTTTTAATATAAAAATACAAAATACATATTATGCTTGCAATATATACAATTATTACTATATTCCAATTTGCATTACCTAAGTATCCCATTAGCCAAGCACTTATTTTAAAACTATCTTCTCCTATTAAATATATAAAAAAAGATGTTATAGATGCTAATAGTGTTGAAGTGGCTATTCCTAAAATTAATAAAGTTGCCATATTTTGATTTTTTTTATAAATAGAAAATATAAAAAATGTAAAAAGTATGCAAGATAAAAATGCAAAAAGTCCAAAATAAATCTCACTTAAATTAAACATAAATGCAATTAAACTACCAAATGTAGCAGCCGATGCTATTCCTATTATATAAGGATCAGCAAGTGGATTTAAAAAACATCCTTGAATAACTGCTCCACTACTAGATAATAAAGCACCAACTATAAATGCTAATAGTATTCTAGGTGCTTTTAATTCTATAAATATTTGATACAAAATATCTAAATCATTGAAATCATTATTTAAGCTTATTAGTCTATATAATGCTTGAAAGCCGAAATTAGATTGAGGTGAACTAATTCCAAGCGATAATAACATACATACAATACTAATTAAAGCTAGAAATAATGATTTTTTCATTGTTTAAAATCTTGCTTTTACTTGCATATAATAAGTGCTTGTAGGTGCAACTTGGCAAGTTTGACCGCTGCAGTTTAGATTGTATTTTGTATTAAAGATATTTTTTGCTTCTAAACTTAAACTTATATTTTTGGTAAAGTCATAATTTAGTCCAACATCAACTAAAGAATAAGCTTTCTTTTCTAATTGTTTATTGTTGTTTAAATAATCCCAATTTGTTTTAGAATAAAACCTATAATCAGCATTTACGCTTAACTTGTCAGTTATTTTATAATTTGCTCCTAGACTGATTTTGTAAGGTGATACATTTGGTATTTTTTGTCCTTCTTTGTATTTGTTTAAATTGTCTTTAACTACTTTAGCATCAATATATGAAAAGGTTTCAAACAAGTTTAATCTATCATCAAGCAAGCTTTGATTTAAGCTTATTTCAACTCCATATCTTTTTGTTTTAGCAATATTTTCATAAGTCCATTTAACAACAGGATAATGGCTCATATTTACATTTATTTCATTGTTTGTTAGGGTATAAAATAAACTTATACTTGCATATTGGTCAAATACTAAACCTTTTAATCCTAATTCATAATTTAAATAATCTTCTGATTTTAAATTATTAATAGAATAATTTTTTCCATCAGCTTTATCGGTTAATTCATAAGGAGATGGAGAATTAAACCCGCGTTCAAATTTAAAATACACACTATTTGTATCCATAAATTTATGAGATAAAACAATATTTGCACCATAGTTGTTTGTGTTTTTCGAATCGTTTATAGTAGCTATTCCATCACTTCTATTTATATTGTATTTAGAATTTTCAAGTCTTGCACCAATATCAATTCCAAATGGATTAAAATCTAATTGTTCTATTGCATAAATAGAATGAGTATCTTTTTTAACTATATTTGTTGTTGTAGAAGCTCTTTTGCCTTTTGCATATAAATATTCATATCCTAATATTGTATTTGAAAAATCATAGTTTAGTTTTGCTTTAGCATTAGCCCCTATTTTTCTATCAAAAAATTGTTTATCTTCATAGTTATTATCTTGCAAATAAGCCATAAATTCTGTTAAAATATTTTCATTAATTTCATTGCTATATTTTAGATTATAGTTCTTTCTACTGCTAGTTTTCGTTGAATCTTGACTTGCTAGAATTTGATTTTTGCAAATAAAGCCAAATCTTGAAATTTCATATTGAGTACAAATTATTCCTTCATATCTTCTATCTTGTTCAATTTCTTGCTCGGTTAAAGCTTGACTATTTCTATATTCATTATGCATATAATTTGCATTGATATCTAAATTTTGATAGTCTGTTAGTTTAAATTTAAACCCAATATCAGTATTTAAAAGTTTATTTAAATCTGCTCTTTGATATCCTTTTTCATCTATATAATTAATTCCAAAATGAGAATATATTTTATCATTTATATTTGCACCAGCACTTGCTCCTATACTTTTATGAGAAAAAGAACCAAACCCAAGAGTAAGATTTGCATAATCTTTTTTTAAGCTTGATTTTGTAATTACATTGACAACACCACCACTAGTGCCATTTCCATAAACTACACTTCCTCCTCCAGAAATAACCTCAATTTGCTCAATATCATTTACGCTTATTGTATTAAAAGGAATTCCAAGATGTGATGTATCTAATGCGTTTTGACTAACTCCATCAAACAAGATTTTTACCCTTGCATTAGCTCTACTTCCTTGACCTCTAATATCAATTGCACTGCCTATACCTACAGGATTTAAAGAAACACTAGGAAGATAAGATAAAATTTCTCCTAAATCGTGATAATTCTTTTTATTTAACTCTTCTTTATTTATGACAAATAAGTTTGAGCTAACATCAGCTAAGCTATCGCTAAATCCACTATCGCTAATTACTTGAGTATCAAGCAAAGTATCAGCATATAATGCACCAATTAATGAAAATGCTAAAATAGTTTTTTTCATTTTTTTACCTTTCTATATTTAATTTGATTTTATTAATGTTTGAATTTTTAATAATAGATATTGTTTTAATTAAGTTGTCGTAGCTTATTTCTTTATCAGCACTTAATAAGACAATATCTGAAGATTTTATATATTTGTTTATATCATCTATAAAAATTAAATCTTTATTGTTTTTTATGTATAAGTTTAAATCTTTATTTAAAATCACTTCTTTTATATTATTTTCTTTAGTTGTGTTTTCGCTATTATTTGTTTTTGGTAGACTTATTTCATAATGCCAGTATTTAGAAAATGTGGTGCTTAGCATAAAAAATATAAGTAATATAAAAATAACATCTATCAAATTCAACATAGAAATTTCTATAAATTCAGGTTTTTTTCTATTTATTCTTCTCATTAAAAGCCTTATTAAAATAGTTTAAATTAAGGTAAATTTCGTTATTTAAATAATCAATTCTTTTATTGAAAATGATATGAAATACAAGAGCAAAAATAGCTACAATTAATCCGAATGCAGTTGTATATAAAGCTTCACTAATTCCAGCCGCTACTAATTCTTCATTTGCTTCTTTACTAAGAGCTGCAAATGAAGAAATCATACCAGTAACGGTTCCTAAAAGACCAAGTTGAGGACATATACTTATGCTTATACCTAAGATAAAACCATTCTTCTCAAGTTTTTTTATTTCATTAAAGTGAATATTTTCTAATTCAAATTCATTTAAATTATTTTTTTCGTATATATTTATAGCTTTTTGTATGCTATTTGATATAGAATTTTTATTTGAACATATATTTTTTAATTCAATTAAATTTTTATCATATATTGCTTTTTTTATTTTGATTTTAAAATTATTATTAAAAGAAAATTGATATAAATATATATTTGTTATTTTTTCTAATATCACAGCAAAACTAAGCACTAAAAGAACAAAAATAGGCCACATAAATAAACCACCAATTTGCATTAAGTTTAACATTAAATACCTTTTTTTTAATTTATAATGAAAAGAATTTTCATAATCATTATATAAAATTATTTCTTAAATTGTTTTTAAATTGAAACTAATTTGTTGATTAGCAATTGTGATTTTTAAATTAACTATTACTTTGATTAATATGTTTAATACTTTTAATTTAGGGTTTTTACTTGTTATAAATTAAATAAAATTTAAAGAATTTAAAATATGAATCAGTGCTAAAAAATGGGCTAAAGTTTAAATAAACATATTACTTAGATTTATATTTGTATTTTTAGTTAAAACACGCTTTCTATATATATTAAAATTCGCTCTCATCTCCAACTAAAAGTGTATTTATAATACATATAACAGCATACCTTGTGCATTTACCCATTTCACCTTTAATTCCAAATGCTCTATATCTTGGAAGATAATTTCTATAAATTAAATATAACTTAAATTATGTTTGATTATAAAAAATAATCAAACATAGAATTTCAATTTGCATTATTATGTAATTTATGCGGCATTTATGGTTTAAGTTATGTAATATTATTGTTTGTGGTTGTATTTTATAAATTAAAAAATATTATTGAAAGTTATAAAAATTAATCTTGTTTAATTTTTAC
This sequence comes from Campylobacter sp. RM12640, assembly GCF_020137595.1. Classification (NCBI taxonomy): domain Bacteria; kingdom Pseudomonadati; phylum Campylobacterota; class Epsilonproteobacteria; order Campylobacterales; family Campylobacteraceae; genus Campylobacter; species Campylobacter sp. RM12640. The sequence continues at coordinate 73,002 of NZ_JACGAU010000001.1, read as the reverse complement.
TTTGTTATTATGGATTTTTTCAATTTTTACAATTTCACCTTCTTTTAAGGTTAAATTATCAGTTGTTTGCCAAAATGAGCCTTTATAATAAATCATACCATTTTTAACAACGCCTTCGCCTTGAGTATTTAAAAAATCATCGTCATAATTCTCTACTTTTTTAGTTTTAACAAAAAATTTAAAAATTATAAGTAAAACAAGAGATATAACAGCAATTAATATTATTTGTAATTCTAAATCTAATGGCTTTATTAAATTAATTGCACCGACAATAATAAATCCTATAGCAAAAAATATTATATAAAAACTACCGACTAATAATTCTAAAATTCCTAAAAATATTCCTATACAAAGTAAATATAGGCTACTCATTTTTTGCCTACAAATTCTTTTAATACACTTAAAGCTCCTATTAATTCAGTGCTTTCATAAGGAACTAATATTTTATCTTTATTTTCACTTTTTGCTAAAGCTAAAAATGCTTCTACTCTGCCTTTAGCTAATAAAAACTCAGCTGCATTAATGTTTTGTGCCATTGCTTCATTTATGTTATTCATAGCTTCTTTTTGACCTTGAGCTAATGCAATTTGTTCGTATTTTTTAGCATCAGCCATTCTTTCTATTGCTTCAGCGTTTAAAACTTGCTCTTGCTTTAATGCTTCAGCATTTTTTATAAGTGCTACTTTTTGTGCTTCAGCGTTTAATTCTATAGCTCTTTTTTCTCTTTCAGCTTTCATTTGTAAATTCATTGCTTCTTCTATGCCACTAGGAACTGAAATTTCAGAAATTTCTACTCTCATAATTTTTACACCCCAGTTATCAGCAGCATCTCCAAGTGCAATTTGTAAAGCACTATTTAAACTATCACGACTACTTAAAGTATCATCAAGATACATACCGCCAATCTCACCCCTAAGAGTTGTCATAGCTAAATTTGATATAGCTTTTTTATAATTTTCAACATTATAAAATGCCATTTTTCCATTTGTTACTTTTAGAAAAACTATCCCATCAACTAAAATATTTACATTATCTTTTGTAATAACTTGTTGTTTTTCTATATCTATTAGTTGCTCTTTAATAGTAATTATTGATTTAACCATATCAATAAAAGGAAAGATTAAATGAAATCCTCCGCTTAATTCTTTGTGAAATTTACCTAATCGCTCAACTATTACAATATCGCTTTGCGATACTATAATTATAGACTTTATTAAAATGACTATTATTAAAGCTAGTAAAACTCCAACAAAAATTAAAAATTCCATCATCTCTCCTAATTTAAATTAAATAAACATATTACTTAAATTAACATTTGCATTTTTAGTTAAAACACGCTTTCTATATACATTAGAAACTTCGCTCTCATCTCCAACTAAAAGTGCATTTGTAGCACATACAGCAGCACAAATAGGCACTCTTCCTTCGCTTATGCGGTTTTGTCCGTAAAGTTCTCTTTCTTCATCACTATTTGTCTCTTCAGGGCCTCCTGCACACATTGTACATTTATCCATTTCGCCTTTAATTCCAAATGCTCCATCTCTTGGAAATTGTGGAGCACCAAATGGACAAGCATATAAGCAATAACCACAACCAATACATTCTTTTTTATCGTGTAATACGATACCATCTTCACGAATATAAAAGCATTTAACAGGGCAAACTTGAGCACAAGGTGCGTCAGTGCAATGCTGGCATGCTATTGTCATTGACACTTCTTTGCCTTCAATACCATCATTTAAAGTAATTACTTTTCTTCTTTTAATACCAACAGGAACTTCATGTCCGCTTGAACACGCAACTTGACAAGCAAAACAACCAATACAACGATTTTTATCAACAAAAAACTTCATTCTAGCCATTTTTATGCCCTTTCTATCTTGCAAAGTCCAGCGTTAAATTCGCTAATTTGTGTATTTGGATCAAAACCATAGTTTGTAACCGTATTTGACATTTCGCCTATTGTATAAGGTTTAGTGCCTTCTGGATAGTTATGACTTAAATCAACTCCTTGTAAAACACCAGCGAAGTTGTAAGGTAAGCAAATTCTATCTGGAGTTACACTTCTATTGTGAATACATTTTACTTTAATCTTAGTTCCTTGCGGGCTATGTATCCACATCATTTCTCCATCACCAATATTGTGTTGCATTGCAAGCTCTGGATGAACATTAGCAAACATTTCAGGTGTAATATCAGCTAAATACTTACTAGTTCTCTCAAGCATACCAGCACCACTTAGATTTACTAAACGCATTGAGCTAATGATAATAGGAAAATCCTTGCTCCAGTCTTGTTTTTGTTGCTCGCTCTTAAACATTGTAGTAACACGGAAATTTGGAGTTGTTTGGTCGTCAAATGTTGGATATTTTTGCACCAAATCCCATCTTGGTGAATGCACTGGCTCTCTATGTTTTGGAATTTGGTCGCTAAATTCCCAAACTATAGTTCTAGCTCTTGCATTTCCTAAGCAACAAGCACTTTTTTCACGGCATTTTTCTAATATAATTCCTGAAATATCTGTGCTCCAAGAATTACCCATTAATTCTTTTTCTTCATCACTTAATGTAATACCAAATACTTGCTCAATATTATCTTTTTTAATTTCAGGATAACCACCTTTAACCTTAGAACCAACAGGAGTGAATGAATTATCAGCTAACTGACTAACTCCATTATGCTCAAGTCCAAATCTATTTCTAAAGCCCATTCCACCTTTTTCATAAGGAACATTTGGGTTCCATAAAATAGCAGTTCCAGGGTGTTTTGCATCCCACACAGGCCAAGGTAAGCCATAATATTCGCCTTTTACATCTCCACCAATACCCATTAAAGTATCAGGGTCAAAATTAGCCCAATTTGCTTGATGTTTTCTTAAACGCTCTGCACTAATACCACGAAGACCAATTGATAATAAACCATTACTCATTTCTCTTGTAGCATCATCAGGCCATTTCGCATCAACATCATCAGGAATTACCTGAACTAATTTATGATTTTGAAGTTCAAGTTTCATACCACGAGTATATTCTGTATAAAAGCCAAATTTCTTAGCAAACATAAACATAATCTCTTGGTCTTCTTTACTTTCATAAATTGGTTTTACTACTTGACTTCTCCATTGCATAGAACGATTTGTAGCTGTTACATATCCTTCTGTTTCAAATTGAGTTGAAGCAGGAAGTATATAAATTCCATCAGGGCGATCTGCTAAAACTGCAACTTCATTTACAAATGGTTCAGCAACTACTATTAAATCAAGTTTTTTAAGTGCTTCTTGAATTTTAACAGTGTGAGCCATAGAAGTAATTCCAGTTCCTTGAACCCAAAGAACTCTAACAGGAGCATTTGAATGAGTTGTATCCGTGCCATAAGGAACTACGCCTTTAACACCTTGCCACCAGCGAGATAAACTAAATCCTTTTTCGTGCATCCATTTTTTGCCACCATTTGCACTATCATCTACAAAGCGTTTTTGCATATCTTCATAGCTAACTCCCCAAAAATTGCAAAAATGTTTCCAAGCACCTTCAGCTAAGCCATAATAAGCAGGAAGTGTGTCTGCTAAACATCCCATATCTGTTGCACCTTGAACATTATCGTGACCACGAATAATATTAGTTCCGCCACCAGGTTTTCCAATATTTCCTAACACTAATTGTAAAATAGCTAAAATACGAGTATTTGAACTACCAACTGAATGTTGAGTAATACCTAATGACCAAAATAGTGTAGCAGGTTTTGTAGTCGCAAATAATTTTGTAACTTGAATTAGAATTTCTTCACTACATCCGCAAATATCAGCAACTTCGCTAGGAGTATATTTTTTAGCTTCTTCACGAATTAAATCAACTCCATAAGACCTATTTTTGATTATTTCTTTGTCTTCCCAACCATTTTCAAAAATAAGATTTAACATTCCATATACAAATGCAATGTCAGTTCCTGGACGAATTCTTACATAAATATCAGCATGAGCTGCACTTCTTGTAAAAATAGGGTCAACTACGATTAAAGGAGCATTATTTCTATCTTTAGCTTGTAAAATATGCTTAAATCCAATAGGGTTTGCAACTGCTGAGTTTGCACCAAACATAATCATACATTTTGTATTACCTACAACATCACCAAAGTGATTTGTCATAGCGCCATATCCCCAAGTATTAGCCACACCGGCTACTGTTGCGCTGTGTCAAATTCTAGCTACGTGATCTATTGAGTTTGTTCCCCAAAATGCAGCAAATTTTCTAAAATAATATGCTTGTTGATTGTTAAACTTAGCTGAACCTAAAAACATTACGCTATCAGGACCGCTTTCTTTTCTAATATCTAGCATTTTATCGCCGATTTCATTTACAGCTTGTTCCCAGCTAATTCTTTCCCATTTACCATTAACTCTTTTTAATGGGTATTTAACACGACATTTTGATTTGGTTAAATCAATTTGGTCAATTCCCTTACAGCAATGACTTCCAAGTGAAATTGGATGGTCTATTGCGTTATTTTGTCTAACCCAAACACCATTTACTACTTCAGCTTCTATACCACAACCAGCACTACAAATAGAGCAAACTGTGCGAACACTTTTACTACCTTCATAAGGCATTTTAACTTTTTCATCTGCCTTTAAGGTTGCGTTTGTCGCACCAAATGCGGTAGTGCTTGCACCTGCAACTGCTGCAAGTTTTAAAAAGCTTCTTCTACCTAAATTACGCATTTAAATCCTTTCTATAAATTAATATGCAATTTTATAAAATTTTTCCCAGTGAAGGGTCTTTTTATATAACACTTCTTTTTTCTTTGCACGACCAGATACTACACCAGAGCTATTATTTTCGCTACTTGTTGCTGCATTTAAACCTACGCTAGCAACAGCACAGGTAGCTCCAGCACTTAATGCTTTTTTAAGAAAAGCTCTTCTTTTGTTCTCCATGGCTGCCTCCTTACTAAAATTTTAAAAAGTAACCTAAATAATACATTATTGCCTTAAAATTAGGCTTAAGAAAATAAACAAAATTATCTAAAAAATAATATTATGATAATGATAAAAAGAGTCGGTTTTGATAAGAAAAATTAAGATAAAAAAACACCTATTTTTTAAAAATATTTATGTAATAACATCTAGCATTGCTTGTGGTAAATCTACATTTTTAAATATTGCTAAAGAAAATGAAATATTTTGCATTAGTGCTGATGAAATTTCTTCAAAAGTTTTTTGCTACAAATGGAAACAAATTCGTAAAAAATTAAATATTTCAAATTCCTATTTCAAATTCTTAAAAGAAAAAAAACAAGCAGTGGCAAATGTGATTTTTAATGATAAAACAGCTAAGAAAAAATTAGAAAAAATAATGCACTCAAAAATCAAAAAAGAAATTCTCAAAAAAATCAAACAAAATAAAAATAAAATAATTTTTGTAGAAATTCCCTTGTTTTTTGAAAATAGCAATTATAATTTTTTGCTTAATAAAATTGTGATTTATTGCCCTTATGAATTATCTTTAACAAGGCTTATGAATAGAAATAATTTAACAGAATTTGAAGCAAAACTAAGATTAAATTCTCAATTACATATAGACAAAAAAATAAAATTTGCAAGTTATTTAATCAAAAACGATGGTAATTTAGAAGATTTTAAAGATAACTCGCTAAAACTTATCCAAAAACTAAAGGAAAAACATGGAATTTCATAAATACTACGCAAATGGAAATGATTTTATTATTTTTCAAAATGATAATTTAGATGAAAATTATTTAAGTAAATTAGCCATAAAATTATGCAATAGACATAGTGGAATAGGTGCTGATGGGCTTATTGCAATCAAAAAAAATGATAAAGATTATGATTTTACTTGGGGATTTTACAATCAAGATGGTTCAAAAGCTAATATGTGTGGTAATGGTGCAAGAGCTGCGGCACATTTTGCTTATACTCAAAATTTAGCAAATAAAAATATGAGTTTTTTAACTGGTGCAGGGATTATTAAGGCGACAATTTTTGATGATGATTTTGTAGAAATTAGACTAACTAAAGCTAAGGTTATACACGAAAATTTAGTGGAATTTCAAAATGTATTTTGCCTAATTGATACAGGTGTGCCACACCTAGTAACTCTTGATGGAGTGCAAAACTACAACGAAGAAAATGCTAAATATTTAAGAGAAAAATATGATGCAAATGTAAATTACGCAACTTTTAAAGATGGGGTTTTGTATGTTAGAACTTATGAGCGTGGAGTTGGAGAAACTTTAGCTTGTGGAACTGGAATGAACGCTTGTTTTTATTATGCTAGAATGCTTAAATTAGTTGATGAAAAGGCTATTATTTATCCAAAAAGCAATGATATTTGCGAAGTGAGTTTTAAAGATGATTATTTATATTTTAAAGCACAAGTTAAAAAAATTTTTAGCACTACGCTTGATTGTTAAATAATTTTGCTAGTATTTTGATATTTTTTGATGTAGAAGGGATGATGAAATTACAATATACTAATGATATGTTAAGCTTACAACAAGCTTTAAATAACGCAACTTGCGGAATTGGTTGGGAAAAAGGTTATACAAAGGAAAATCGCTTAATTGATTTTGCTCGTTGTATTTATATGGAATGTGCTGAACTCGTTGATTCTATGCCTTGGAAACATTGGAAAAGCATAGATGCTAGTTGGGATTTAGAAAATATTCAAATTGAATTAGTTGATATTTGGCATTTTATTTTAAGCCTTGCAATTATGCAAAATCAACAAAAAGAACTTATAAACACGATTTCAGAATTTAAATTCAATAAAACAAATAAAAATTTAAATGATATTTTAGAACTTTCAAGAGAATTAATTCACACAAGTAGTGCAAAAGAGCTAAACATAACGCAAATTACAGAAATATTTTTAAAGCTAATGTGTAGTTGTGAGTTAGAATTTACAAGACTTTATAAAATCTACATTGGTAAAAATGTCTTAAATAAATTCCGCCAAGATAACGGCTATAAAAATGGAACTTATAAAAAACTTTGGAATGGTAAAGAAGACAATGTAATCTTATATGAACTACTAGAGCAAAATGATATAAACTATGATAGTTTGTATAAAAATCTTAATGAAATTTATAAAAATTTAAAGGATTAATAATGGAAATAATAGGATATTACGATAAAGATAAAAATATTTATGATACTTTAAGCACTGATGGAGCAGGACTTGAGCCAATTTTCTATGATGATAGTCCTATGGCACTTGAAATCATTCGCCATAGCTGTGCTCACCTTTTAGCTGAAGCTATTACACAATTATATAAAAATGCTAAATTTTTCGTAGGACCTTGCGTTGATGAAGGTTTTTATTATGATTTTAAAGTAGATGAAAAAATCAGCGAAGAAGATTTAAAAGTAATTGAAGATAAAATGAAAGAACTTGCGAAAAAAGGCTCTCCTATGGTAAAAAATACGATGAGCTATGAAGCTGCTTGCGAAAAGTTTAAAAACGATGAATTAAAACAAGCAGTTTTAAGTCGTTTAAGTGGAGAAATTAGCACATATTCTCAAGGTGAATTTACCGACTTATGTCGTGGGCCACATTTACCACACACTAAAATGCTTAAGAATTTTAAATTAACAAAATTAGCAGGTGCTTATTTAGGCGGCGATGAAAAAAATGAAATGCTAGTTAGAATTTATGGTATCGCATTTGCAACAAAAGAAGCTTTAAAAGACTACCTAACAATGATAGAAGAAGCTAAGAAAAGAGACCATAGAAAACTAGGAAATGATTTAAAATTATTCACATTTAGCGAACAAATTGGCGGTGGCTTACCATTATGGCTTAAAAATGGTGCAAGAGTTAGAAATAAATTAGAGCATATTTTATATAAAGCCCATAGAGTTAGATTTTATGAGCCTGTTCGTGGCCCTGAATTACTAAATTCTAGCGTTTGGAAAACAAGCGGACATTATGCGAACTATAAAGAAAATATGTATTTTACTAGAATTGATGAGCAAGAATACGGAATAAAACCAATGAACTGCGTAGGACATGTATTCTGCTATAAAAGTGAAGGTAGAAGTTATAAAGATTTGCCTATTAAATTCTTTGAATACGGAATGGTTCATCGCCATGAAATGAGTGGGGCTTTACACGGGCTTTTAAGAGTTCGTGAATTTACTCAAGATGATAGCCATATTTTCTGTATGCCAAGTCAAATAAAAACCTTAGTAAAAGAGATTTTAGATTTTGCTAAAAAAATTATGGTAACTTTTGGATTTGAATGGGAACTAGAAATCTCAACAAAACCTGAAAAATCAATAGGAAGTGATGAGATTTGGGAAGTTGCTACAAAAGCTTTAATGGAAGCTTTAGATGAAGAAGGTATTAAATACGGAGTTGATGAAGGTGGTGGAGCTTTCTATGGTCCAAAAATTGATATTAAAATCCTAGACGCACTTAAACGCAAATGGCAATGTGGAACTATTCAAGTAGATTTTAACCTACCTGAAAGATTTGAGCTTGAATATACAGACGAAAACAATGAGAAAAAACGCCCTGTAATGCTTCATCGTGCTTTACTTGGAAGTTTTGAAAGATTTTTAGGCATATTGCTTGAACATACAGCAGGAGAATTACCATTCTTTATAGCTCCAATTCAAGTTATGATTTTACCAGTAGGTGAAAAGCATATTGAGTATTCAAAAGCATTACAAAAAGAATTATTAGAGCTTGGAGTTGATGCTGATATTAATGAGAAAAACGATACTTTAGGTAAAAAAATAAGAAATGCAGAAATGTTAAAAGTGCCTTATATAGCAGTAATCGGAGATGAAGAAATAAATAATAATCAAGTAGCTTTAAGAGATAGAAGAGCTAAACAACAATCAACACTTACAATGGAGGAATTTTTGAAACTAATTAAAGAAAAACAAAACGAGGTAGTATTTTGAGTAAAGAAAAAGATGTATTGTTAAATGAAGAAATAGATTTAGCAGAGGTTAGATGTATAGGTGATGATGGAGCACAATATGGCATAATTAGTAGCGATGAGGCTAATGCACTTGCTAATCGTTTAGGGCTTGATTTGGTATTAATCGCAAAAGATGCTAAGCCACCTGTTTGTAAGATTATGGACTATGGCAAGTTTTGCTATCAGCAAGAAAAAAAGCTAAAAGATGCTAAGAAAAAGCAAAAGGTAGTAGAAGTTAAAGAAATCAAACTTTCTGTAAAAATTGCTCAAAATGATATTAACTATAAAGTTAAACACGCTATTGAGTTTTTAAAATCAGGAAAGCATGTTAGATTTAGAGTATTTTTAAAAGGTCGTGAATTAAGCAATCCACAATCAGGCGAAGAACTGCTTTTAAAAATTTATGAAGAAATTAGCGATATTGCAAATATGGATAAAGCACCTTTATTTGAAGGTCGCTACATTAATATGCTTTGCACCCCAAAAAGCACTAAAAAATAATAAAGTGGCTTTTAATAGCCACTTTTAAATTCTTATTTTTTCATCTTAGAGCGTGAATATAAAATCAAATCATTACTTGTTTTAATTTGCGAACCTTTTAAAGAATTAATACAATAATTCAAAATATCAGCACAAGCTTTTGCATCACTTAAAGCCCTATGATGAGTGCTAATGATACCTAATTCATTTTTTAAACTATCAAGACCATATTTATCACATTCGATACAACGCCTTGCTAACATAATCGTGCAAAGCTTTCTATTAATCAATGGAGCATTTAAGTATTCAAGACTTTCTTTTGCGATAAAACCATAATCAAAAGATACATTATGAGCTACAAAAATAGCATTACCTAAAAACAATCTAAAATCAGCTAAAACCCTAGCACTTCTAGGAGCATTTTTTAGCATTTGCGTTGTAATTCCTGTAAGCTCAACTATATTTTCAGGCACTTCGTTTGCATAAATAAAGCTTTCAAATTCATCTAAAATCTCGCCATTTTTTATCTTAACAGCACCAATTTCTATAATTTGCCCGTTACTAATTGAGCCTGTGCTTTCAATATCAACAACACAAAAAATCTCATCTTGAATTAATTTATTTCTTGAGTTTAAAAATACTTCTTGATTTTGTTTTAGCGTAATATCAAGCCCTAGCATTAAAAGAGTTTCATAGGTTATCTCAAAATTTAAGGCATTTTCGTATTGGTTTTTTAAATCTTTATAATTAATACTACTTGTAAGTAGCCTTTCTAAAATCTTATCACAATTAGTAATTTGTTTTTTATAAAGCTCGTTATAATCCATCAAAATTCCATTTTTAAAGAATTAATTGCGACCTTGTAATCATTACTACTAAACACATAATTTCCAGCCACAACTATATCAGCCCCTGCTCTTTCAATATCTGCAATATTTAAGCCATTTACTCCACCATCAACTTCAATGAAGCATTTATAATTATTCTTATCAATCATTTCTCTTAAGGCACTGATTTTTCTAAGAGTGCTTGGTATGAAGCTTTGACCACCAAAACCAGGATTTACACTCATTAAAAGCACCATAGAAACTTCACTTAAAACATATTCAATCTCATTTAAATTCTGGTGTGGATTTAATACTATTGAAGGATTTACGCCGTGTTTTTTAATATAATCAATCAATCTTAAAGGATGAGTAGTAGCATCTATATGAAAGCTTAAGAATTTAGGTTTTATATCTAAAAACAAATCAACAAATTTATCAACTTCTCTTACCATCAAATGCACATCTAAAGGAATAGTAGCAACTTTAGCAATAGCTTTTGTAGTGCAAGTTCCAATGCTTAGATTTGGAACATAATGTCCGTCCATTACATCAATATGCAATAAATCAGCACCAGCAGCCTCAACTTTTTTAATATCTTCAGCTAAATTTAAAAAATCAGCAGACAATAAACTAGGAGCAACATACATTTTTTAATCCTTAAAATTATTTTTTATAGAATATCATTAAAACTTAAAAAAAAAATTAAGCTTAAGATGCTATGATTAATACTTTTATTTTTACAAGAACACAAAAAAAGGATTTACGATGTCAAAATTTTGTCAATTAACAGGTAAAGGTCCTATGGTAGGAAATAATGTTAGCCACGCTAACAATAAAACAAAAAGAAGATTTTTACCTAATTTACGCACTATTCGCATTGATTTAGGCGATGGCACAACAAAAAAAATTAGAGTTGCAGCTTCAACATTACGCACACTAAAAAAAAGAAGAGCTAACTAATTTTTATAAAGAATTTTTATGAGCTTTTTTAAAAAGCTAGGCAAATTGCTCGGTTGGGCTGAAAGTGGAAAACCTGAAGTTGATATAAATACCGAGTTTTACGAACAATTAAAACCTTTTCGTCTCCCATTAATAGCAGTTGTTGTAATGATGCTATTTGGGGCGATTGGTTATATGCTTACTAGTAATTTTTCATTACTTGATGGGATTTATCAAGCAGGTATGACTTTTACAACTTTAGGTTATACTGAAGTAGCTACAATCACTCCTGCTGGTAGATTTTTTACGATTTGCTATGTATTATTAGGCTTTGTTACTTTTACTTTTTCAATAGGTATTGTGATTGAAGTTCTAAAAAAAGGCGAATTAACAAGAATTATTAAGGAAAAACGAATGCTATACAAAATAGCAAGATTAAAAAATCATTATGTTATATGTTATCACAACGAATTTACCCAAGAATTAGCAAAACAATTTAAACAAACATATACACCTTTTGTAGTAGTAGATGATATACCAGATTTTGAAAAAATTGCTGAAGCAAATAAATATCCATTCTATATTAAATGCCCACCACATAGTGATTTGGCATTTTTAAAAACACATTTATCAAGTGCGAAAGGAATTATTTCTCTTAGCCCAAATTCTGCTGATAATATAGCAATAATTGCTAGTGCTAGACTATATGAAAAAGATATAAAAAGAATTAGTCCTTATTCTATAATAACGATTTCAAATTCCGAACACGACGCAGCAAGACTTAAAAAATTAGGGGCAAACACGGTTGTATTAGCTACGAAATTAGCAGCTCAAAGACTTAGCGTTGTAAGCGTAAGACCTGAAATGGAAAATCTATTAGAGCAATATTTATACACAAGAGACCAAAGTATTGATATTGAAGAAGTTAAAGTTCCTGATGAAAGTTGGGTTAGATTTAGAAGATTAAAAGATGTAGCTTTTAGACAATTAGCAAATGTTAGCGTAATCGGAATAAAAGATGCAAATAATAATTTTTTACCTATGCCAAAAGGTGATGCAATGATTGGAACGGGGACTAAATTATTGTTAATAGGAACTCCAGAAAGTATTAAAGAAGTTAAAAAAATTATTAAAAATAAGCAAACTCCTGAAAGTTTAAAATAAAATATAAATGTTATCTGTTTGTAATTTATTTTAGTTACCATATTAATACACATTACTAAAAATTAAGGAGAAGTTATGTTACACGAACATAGAGAGTTAATCACGAATTTAAAAGGTAAAGACGCACATTTTGATAAGCTTTTTGAAGCTCATAATGATTTAGACCATAAGATAAAAGATGCTGAAGAAGGTAGAATTCATTTAGATGATTTAGAAATAGCTAGAATGAAAAAGGAAAAATTAAAATTAAAAGATGATTTAAATAATTATTTAAATTCTATTAAAAATAAAGCTTGATGGGGGGGGGGTATTTATGTTTTTTAACAAAGATAACACCCTCCAAAATGAATTGCAGGAAAAACTAAATAGAGCAATAGCAGAAAAAGAAAAGTTAGAAGCTGAAATTGCGAAATTAAAAAATGAAATTACTGCAAAGGCAAATAACGAAGAAGAAGATAAAATCAAATTCTCACTATTTGACATTATGGTAAAAGGTATGAAAGAAAGCGTTTCTTTTGTTCAAAAAGATATTGAGGGTGATTTATCAAGAGCTCAAGAAATAGAAACTCTTTCAGCAGATTGTGTAGATATGATAGTAAATCTTAAAAAAGTATCTGAAAGTATCATAACATCACTTGAAAAAATCACTGAATCATCAAGTAAATCTCGTGATACTGCACAAAATCTCCATAGAAGCGTTGATGAAATTACAAATGTAATTAATTTAATCAAAGATGTATCAGACCAAACCAATTTGCTAGCTTTAAATGCAGCTATTGAAGCAGCTCGTGCTGGTGAGCATGGTCGTGGTTTTGCTGTGGTTGCTGATGAAGTTAGAAAACTAGCAGAAAAAACCCAAAAAGCAACAGCTGAAGTAGAAATGAATATCAATTTATTAAAACAAAATGCTAATGAAATGTTTACACAAAGCGAATCTGTAGAACAAATATCACAAGATTCAAACGCACACATTGGAACATTTTCGGAGCAATTTGATAGATTATCGCATATATCTAAAGATATTAAATTTAATGCAAGTGCTATCAAATACGAAGTATTTACATCTTTAGTAAAACTTGACCATATCTTATTTAAAGCAAATGGATATGCAAATGCACTAAGTGAAAATCCAACAAAATTAAGCGACCATTTTAGTTGCCGTCTTGGTAAATGGTATCAAAATGAAGGTAAAGAAATGTTCGGACATCTTCCTTTATATTCTAAAATTGATACTCCGCATAAAAATGTTCATGAAAGCATTAATCAAGCACTTGGATATATTGCAAACAAACAAACTAATAGCAAAGAAATTATTGAGCTTTATAAAGAAGCAGAAAAATCAAGTCTTGAATTATTTATGATTTTTAGACATTTATTAGGCGAATTTATTAAAAAATAATTCACTAATCTTATTAGGGTTTTAGCCCTAATAAGTCTGTATATTTACAAAATTTATACTTCATCTGATACTAAAATCAACTTTTATTTTTATTTAACAACCCTTTAAAATACTAATATAAAGCTAAAAATAACTTTTATAGTTCTATCTACTCCTAGAAATTATCGGCAAAATATCTTAGTTTAAAATATACATTTTGACATAATTAGCAGAATTTAAAAATTAATTACATAAAAAAATATCCAACCAACAAACTCAAAAATATATTAATTGAAAATATTTTAAAGCAATAAAATCTTTATTAGTTATATCAAATAAAAAAGAAAATAATTGTGATAGTAAAAATAAATTCTAATTCGTAATAACTATTACGAATTAGAATTCTTCATTAGAATTTATAGCTAAAGCCTAAGCTACCTTTTAATTCTTTATCAGAATTTGTGTAAAGATTGCTTCCTAAATTGATATTAAAACTAGCATTAGGGTTGATTTTATAATCTACACCAAAATTTAAATTCACACTTGTATCGCCCTTTTTACCTTCAATGATATTTTCTTTAACTTCATCTATTAACAACATATCAGGCTTTTTAGTTAGTTCTTTGCTAAGTGCAACAGATAAAAATCCATCAAGGCTATCTAGCATAGAAACTCCACCTTCTAATTTAGCTGATAAAGTATGCTTTAATTGGCTATCCCCACTTATACTAAGACCATTTGTGCTAATTGCAGTCGGCTTATAAGAAGTCAAATCATATCTTAAACTTGGCTCAAAATAATATTTATCCCCAAATCTAACCCCACTTTCAAAACTAGCTGTATAAACATTATGACTTTTATCAGCTTTAATTCCTAATTTATCTGCCTCATAAGAGCTTGATATATTGTGGTAAAAAGCATTAGCACCTATAAACACTCCATTATTAAATACATTCATAGCATATAAACCAATGCCTTTTGAATCGCTATTAGCATTTACATTTCCTTTAGTTTCAGCCGTTCCAAAACTAGCAGCCACACCTAAAGTTAAATTAGAATTGCTAAGTTCATTTGTCTTATCAGCACCAACATTAAAATTCTTATAACGAATTGAACTATATTCGTATTTGTTATATCCCATTTGATTATCTAGCCAAAATCCATTACCTACTTTTTGATTTTTTACCAATCTTAATCTATTGTTTAATGTATTGTTTTTAGTATTTGCTATGTAATCAGGGCTTGTTAGAATGAAATTAGCCGTCCCAACAGCGTCTTTATCAAAATCTATTAAATCAAACATATCGCCTAAAACAACTTCTAAACTAGAAGTATTAACATTATTGCTATTAGCACCATTTGCTATATTGCCTAAATCTTGACCCGAAATAACACTATCAACATTACTCTCATCTATTAAATCATCGCCTTTAATACCAATGCTCCAAATAGCATTTCCTTTAGCATTAGGATTAAAATGCGTAAATCTATCGGCTAATTCATAATTTGCCACTTTTGTTTGATAAGTTACTTTAAAAAAGTCCTTGCTAATTCCTGATTGAGAATTTGCATCACTTCTTTGTGAATTAGTAGTGTTATTAACTATTGCTATAGGGATAAAACCTTCTTTATCTTTTAGCATAGTAAGGTTTGTATTCGCAAGTTGTATTGTATTGTTAGCACCACTTATAGCTTCTCTTACTATTATAGCTCCACTATAAATATCGTGGAATGAAGTATCAATTCCACCACCATAAATATAAAACTTAGAATTATTAGCTACTAAAGTATTTACTGCTACTTGACCTTTTATATGAGTATTTGTTGTATCTAGTTTATCAACCCTTACGCCGCCATTTAATTCTGATTGTTTTGTAGTGTAAGTTCCGCTATCTTTTTGTATATTAGCGTCATATACATTACTTGAGCTATCATCTTTGCCTAAAAGCTTAGAATTAATAGTAGAGTTTGCAATATTTACTAAATTAGAATTGATATTTGATGAGTTGATAGTAGAGTTTGTAATGCGTGCGGAATTTGATTTGATATTTTCTGCTGTAACATTTAAATCTTTTATATTTAAATCCTTAGTAATATCAACTTGATTTGCCGTAATTACATTACCTTTTTCCATAGATTTACTTGTATCAAGGCTAAAGATTGCATCAGTAGCACTAACTTTACCACTGAACTGATTTCCTTGATTAGCATATAAAGTTTTACCTACATTTAAATCTTTTTCAAATGTTGTATTATCTACGCTTACATCATTTGTAGTAGTTGTTATTCCACCAAATTTACCCCCACTACCTTTAATATCACTCAATTCAACATCGTTTGTATAAACAACTTTATTACTGATTAAGTCCCCATTACCTGTGATTTTTGATGAAATCGTCCCATCAACTATCTCAATAATACCTTCATTTTTAATATCGCCTGTGATTTGAGATTTGCCATTAAGTGCTAGGTAAGTAGTATCATCAAGTAATGTTAAATTATTTGCCGAACTTCCCTCATCAAGAGTAATTTTTGCATTATTTTTTAAAGTCAAATCATTAAAATAACTAGCTTTAATATCTGACTTACAATTTGTATTATCCTTGCAATCAATTGTAGTAGCTCCATTAAATTTTGTATTAAGTGCATTAAGATTGCTTACTACAACTTCGCCATCAAATATAGATTTACTCGTATTAATAGTGTTAGCATTAACTTTTGAATCTTTAGAGAATGTAGTGTCTAAAACTGCTTCAATTGTATTGGCATTAACTATAGAATTAAATGTAGAATTATTAGACTTTAAAGTATCTTTTACATTAACTTCTTTATTAAATACTGATTTTTCTGAAGTTATATTATTTGCCGATACAAAACCATTAAAAGTTGAGCCGCTATTTGCAATTATGCTATTAGTTGCAGTGGTTGTGCCGTTAAATACTGAACCGCTATTTGCCGTGATAAAATCTGATTTTATATCTTTTTCAAATGTAGCTTTATCATTTGCTGTTAGTTTGTGTGCTGTAAATGTATCGCTTATGGTTGCATTTGTAACGCTTAATTCATTAAACTTACTATTATTAAGACTTGAAGTGCAGTCAGTATTTTTACAATTAATATCCACTAAACCTTGAAAATTAGTGCTATTAGCCGTTAATTTCTCTACATTTACTTTAGATGTAGCACTAAAAACACTATTAGCATCAGTAGTTAAACTAGAAGTATTTACTAAAGCTTTAAAGGTTGAGCCTGTAGAGTTTATAGAATTACTTGCATTTACACTACCGCTAAAAATTGAATTAGTAGTATTTAAAGTATTAACTTCTACTTTAGAATTAATATCAAAATTAGAATTTAAATTCGCTTCTAATTCATTTGCTTTTACCAATCCATTAAATGTAGCACCATTTGAAGTAATTTTATCGTTTGCAGTGGTTGTGCCGTTAAACACTGAATTAGTAGAAGTAATTGTATTTGCACTTACATTTTTTGCGAATGTTGTATCACTTGAAGTTATAGAATTTGAAATAGTTATATTGTTATTAAATTTAGAGTTATTAGAACTTTCTAAATCTTTTGCTGTAACTTCTCCATCAAATATAGCACCACTTGAAGTAATTTTGTCGGTTGCAGTTGTTGTGCCATTAAATATAGAACCATTTTCAGCAATAATAGTGCCTGAAGTTATACTGCCGTTTAAATTCGCACCATTTGTTGCCTTTAACTCATCAGTTACATTAATATCTGCACCTATTGTAGAAGTTCCTATTTCTGCATTAGTTGCTGTAAGTTTGTTTGTATTATCTATTTTAGAATTTTTTATATCTAATTTTGTTTTTGCATTAATATTTGCATTATTTGAAGTTGTAATATTATTAAGAGTAACATTTTGAGCTATTATATTATCTGTAGATAAATTAGAATTATCAATAGCAACTCCATTTAAATTAACATTTACTAAGTTAGATTTTTTTGCTTCTGTTCCTATCCCAGTATTTACAAGCTTACCACCAACTATATTTAAAGTGGCATTTTTATCATTTACACTATTGGCATTAATAGAAAGATTAGTTAAATTGCTATTAGTAAAAGTTATATTTGAATTATCTTTTACAACTATATTATGACTAGTTGGAGTAGATGTAGCTTTAGAAATATTTACATTATTAAAATCAGCTTTACCATCTAACCATACAAGGTCTGCTGTATCTTTTATATTGATTACACTATCGTTGATTTTAACATTGTTACCAATAGTAATTTTGCCTTCATCTTCAACTTCTAAACCACTAATAGTAATACCACTAGCCCCACTATGTTTACCTTCAATATTAAGCCAACCTTTTTTCTTTACATCACCATTTTCCATAGTAATTGCTATTTTTAAATCATTTACGCTAGTTCCACTTTCTAAATTAAACTTACCACCATATATATTTACTTGCGTTTTTTTTACAACACTAGCATCATCTTTGGCTTTGTTTTGAATAGTAGCACCGCCACCAGCATTTGTTATATCAATTACTAATCCATCTGCTTTTGAAATATTATTAAAATATAAATGTCCCCCTTGAGATTCAAAATTACTATCTTTAACAAATAAATCTTTTATAGTATCAGTCATAGTTCCAATATGTATGTATTTTGAATCTGTAATATCTAATTTATCAAAATTAGTAATCATATGACTTAATTTACCATGAGTATATATAGAATTTTTAATAACTGCACTAGATTGAAAACTAGAATTATTTTCTATATTCATATTGTCCAATATTAAATTATCTATTTTAGTTTTTCCACTAATGTCTAAAGTATTATTATATTTTTCTTGTTCTTTTGTTCCAACTAATTCTATTTTATTAGCCGTTAAACCACTTGTAATTTTTACCGAAGAATTTGTTCCTTTTAATGAATTTATAGTTTTAGTAGAACCTATTTCAAGATTAGTATCTTTGATTACGCAATCATTAGTATCTTTACAAGCTACATCAAAAAATTCAGCGTGTAAATACCCCCCCCCGCTGATTGCTAAACAAGTTAATAAAGATAAACTTAGTTTATTTCTCATAATTATTCCTTGAATTAAAATCTTTTAATATTATCAAAATTTAACTTTAAATCTATGAAAATAATAAAAATTTGTAAATATTTGTTAATTAGTAATTTCTTTTTAAGTTTAGTTTTAGAATTTAAAATATAATCTTTAAATTCCAATTATTTATATTAGCATTTAAAAGGAGCTAGATTGAAAGAGTATTTAACAAAATTTATTGATAACAATTATAAAGAATTTCATAAAAAATTAGTTTTTAGCAAATATGAAATTTTAGGAGTTCGCTCAAATATATTAAAAGACTACGCAAAAAAACTTCAAAAAGAAAATACCTTTGATGAATTTTTTAATAAGTTTTTAAAAGATGAGAAATTTTATGAATATCTACAAATAATTGCCTATGGGATTAATTATGAAAAAGACTTCTCAAAAGCACTAAAATACACTAAGCTTTATTTAGATTTCGTTGATAATTGGGCTAATTGTGATACTTTAGTGCCTAAAAGCTTTAAAAATCAAGATATAAAAGATTTTGCAAATGAATTAATTTGCGAAAACCACATATACAAAATTCGTTTTGGGATAATTTGTTATATGAAATTTATCGCTTATAAAGATGGGTTAAAAGCTATATTTAGTATAAAAAGTGATGAATATTATATAAATATGGCTAGAGCTTGGTATTTTCAAGTAGTTTTAGCTAAAGAATTTGAATTAGGCATTTCGTTTTTAAGCTCGCACAAATTAGACGCTAAAACACTTAAAATGACTTTACAAAAATGTAAAGATAGTTACCAAATTAGCCAAGAGAATAAAGCAAAACTAATGCAGATTTTAGTCTAATCAAGCCTTAGTTTTGTCTAAAAACTTAGCCACTTCGGTATTAGTTTTTAGCAATTCATCAATGCCTAAATGCTTAATCTCATCAGCCATTTTTAATAAATCTTTATGCTTTTTAATATCTTTATTTATATTATTGTAATCATCTTGCATAGCTAAAGCATATTTTAAAGCATCTTTACTTAGCCTTGTTGTCCCACTATCACTTGCAAATGAATTTATGCTTTGTAAAAATCCTATGAATTTCTTTTCTTTTTCATTATACATAGAAAAATCAGGGCTAAAAGCAAGTTCTTTATCAACGCTAATATTTTTTGGCTCGAAACTAAGCTCTATTACGCTAAAGCCATCTGCTTTTATGCTTTTTGCATATTCTAATTCTTCGTTATTTTTATAAATATTTGTGATTTTGTATTTGCTAACATCATTTATATAATCAAAACTAACCTTACTATAACCAAAATCTATGCTAATACCACTTGGATAATCTTGATTGTTGTGAGTAATTTGCGTAAATAAATCATAATAATGCTTAATAGTATCAGCTAAATCAATATTGCTAAATGTCTTGCCCGAATCTTTCATCACCGAATATACATTCATTTTTTCATTAAATCTAACTATTTCTTTTAGTGTGCTTGAGTGGATTTTAAAATCATCTGGCAATCCTGCAGCCTTATTAAAATCAGCACCCATAAAGCCATCATTATCTACGCTATAGCCAAACTGAATGCTAGATTTTGCTTTATTTAATTCGTTTTTATAATCAAGCTCATTTTTTATACTATTGTTTAAAGTGCTTAGTGAAGTTGGCGTATTATTTGATATAGTTTTTGTCGTAACTTTAGCTAATTCATTTGTAAAAAATTCAGATGATATTTGTTTGCTTTTTTTGATTTTAGTATCATTAAATACTGCAATATTTTCTACTTTCATTAAAACTCCTTTAATTATTTGTTTAATAGCAAATAATATTCCTAAAGTTTAGTTTAATGCTCTCGTTTTAAATTTCAAAAACTGCTTTAACTCATCATCTAAAAATACACTTATGGTATCAAAAACCTTTTTATGATAATCATTTAGCCAATTAATCTCATCTTGATTTAATAATTTTTTATCAATCAAATCAAGCTCAAAAGGATAAAGCGTAACTATATCAAAGCTCAAAAAATCTCCGTATTCACTGCTAAAACAATACTTACTAATTGCTAAATTCTCAAGTCTAATTCCGTATTTGTTATTATGATACAAACCTGGCTCAATTGATGTTAGCATACCCCTTTTTAATTTAGTATGTTCGCTAATATTAGCATTTAGCGATAAAACTTGTGGCCCTTCATGAACATTTAAAAAATACCCTACCCCATGTCCTGTGCCGTGCAAATAATCAAATCCGTATTGCCATAATTCTTTTCTTGCAATGCTGTCTAATAAAGGCATTTTTATATTTTCGGGTGCTATGGTTTTTGATATTGCAATATGTGCTTTTAAAACCAAAGTATAATCTCTAATTTGCTCTAAACTTGCGTTTTTTATCTTAAAAACTCTCGTAATATCAGTAGTGCCGCACTCGTATTGAGCCCCACTATCAAGTAATAATAAACCTGATTTATTAAGTAATTTTGAAGTTTTTGTGTTTGCTTTATAATGAATTATTGCGGCGTTTTCATTAAATGCTGCGATAGTATCAAAAGAATTGCTGATAAAATACTCATTTTCTTGTCTAAATTGCGTTAGAACTTCATCAATTTTTAGCTCATCAACTAAGTCTAAATTAGTATTTTCTAAGTAATAATTAAACTTAGTTAATGCAATAGCATCAATTATATGAGCTTGTTTTATGTGCTTTATTTCTATATCATTTTTACAAGCTTTATGTATGGTGCTAGGCAAGATTTCATTTACTAAATTTGCATTTATTAAGCTAATAATTTTTGCATTCGTATTGGCAAAATCACACAATACATTACCACTTAAACTAGATAAATCCGAATAAAACTCATCGTAATTTTTATAAATTATATTTAAATCTTTTTGAATATTTTTAAGCTTTGTTGGCTCTATATAACAAATCGCATTGGTTTGTGAGATTATCATATAGCTTAAAAATACGGGGTTAAATTCCACATCTTTACCACGATAATTTGTAAGATAAGCTATGTCACTAAGGCTTGAAATTACACAATAATCAATGTTTTTATTTTTTAATTCATCTTGGACTTTTTTTATTTTATTAACACTTAAATCACTTATGAATTTTTCGTTTTGTTTATAGATTGGCTCTTGTGGAAGTTTTTTATCGTAAAAATCTTTATAAAAATTATCATAATCTATTATATTAACAAGGTTTTTTAGCTTTTCGTAATTATTTTGAGATATGGTTTTTAAATCAATTAAAGCCTTTTTAGTGCTTAGATTATTTTTAATATAGTCTATATAATCAGGGCTTTTGATTAATCTAATGCTATCTTTTAACTCATTTTCAGCTTGTAAAAAATATCTACCATCAGTAAATAAAATTGCATCATCAAGGCTAATTAAAAGCGAGCCAGCAGAACCGCTAAATCCACTTATAAATTCTCTAAGTTTAAAATACTCAGGAATATACTCACTCAAGTGATAATCAGCCGTTAGTATTAAAGCAAAATCAGCATTATTGATTTTTAAAATATCTCTTATTTTCGTAAGCATTTTATCTCCTTAGTAATATCCTAAACATAAAGTGTTTGTGAGTTTGATTTTTTTCTCAAAAGGCTCGGGTGCAAAATAACAACATTTTTCTATATAAATATGAGAATTTAAAGGTATTTTTAACTTTGTAAAAAAATCATTTAAATCAATAAATTTTATCCCTGCAATCTCTACTAATTTTATTACATTTAAAAGATTTGAATTATTATTTGGATTTAAATGTGATGGCGCTAGATTACTCATAGAACAAAATGCACTAGCTAATACTAATCCACTTAAATTAGAGCATTTAGGGATTAAATTCTCATATTTTTTAGCTATTGTATTTTTATCTAAAAATACAATTCTAGAATTTGGATATTGTGCGTATTTTATATTTTTCCAAAATTTATAAGCATTTTGAGAAATATCAGCTAGGGTAAAAAGTTCTTTGTTTAATATATAGTTTTCTAAAGTTTGATTATTTGGGAGTGTTATTTTATTCATAATATTTTGAGTGCCGAAGCACTCAATTATTATACTAGCTCAATATAAGCTAAAGTAGCCGCATCACCACGGCGAGTTCTTGTTTTAATAATTCTTGTATAGCCACCATTTCTTTCTTTGTAATTTGGAGCTATTTCATTTACTAATTTATTTGTGCATTCTTTGTCTTGTAAAGCTGCAAATACTGCTCTATGAGCATTAAAATCTCCAACTCTTGCACGAGTGATTAGTTTTTCAATGTATGATCTTAATTCTTTAGCTTTTTCTAAAGTTGTTTCAATCTTACCATTTTTGATAATTGCAATGCTTAAATTCTTTAGTAAAGCTGCACGATGAGTGCTAGTACGACCTAGCTTTCTATATCCATGTCCGTGTCTCATTTATTATCCTTTAATTTCTTTTATTTTTTCAATAAGTTTATCTTTATAAGCATCTACAGAATTTGAACCTATCGGATAGCCTATTTCTTTCATAGCAGTAGTAATTTCATCCACTGATTTTTTACCAACATTTTTTAAATTATTTACATCGCTTTCATTCATTAAAGCTAATTCGCCTATAAATTCAATGCCAGCTTTTTCTAAACCATTATTACTTCTTACGCTTAAACCAAGTTCCTTAACGCTTTTTAATAAAGGAGATAAATCAATTTCTTCAGTTGTTTCTTCCCCTATTAATCTAGGACTTGTAGTTGCAATTTTATTAAATACCATCATTTGTTGATACATAGCATCTAAAGCATTTTTAAACGCATCTTCAGGTGTAATTTGACCATCAGTTGTTATTTCAAATACAATTTTTTCATAATCAGGATTATCTTCGTGTAATACCTTTTCTATTGAATAATTTGCATTTCTAACTGGTGTAAAAAACGCATCAAGAGCTATAAAACTACTATCAGTTTTTTCTCTTAAATCTTCGCTTGCTACATAGCCAATACCTTTTTCAATAATTAATGTGAAGTCTAATTCAGTGTCTTCATTTATAGTAGCAATGTAGTTATCAGGATTTACAACTTCAATTACATTATTAGCTAAATCACTACCTTTAATTTCTCTTGGCCCTTTAAAGCTAAAGCTTACTTCTTCTCTTTTACTATCTTCGTTTTTAATTTTAAAACGCATATTTTTGATATTAATAATAAATAAAGAAATATCTTCTACCATACCTCTTTTGCTATCAAATTCATGGCTTACTCCATCAATTTTAATAGCAGTTGCTGCATAGCCAATTGCACTAAGGCGTAAAAGCCTGTGCAGTGGATGTGCTAATGTAATGCCAAAACCAATTTCAAAAGGCCAAGCACTAATGCGTGCTTTATTTTCGCCGATATTTTCAATAGTAAAATCATTTGGCATATGAGCTGTTGTAACTACTTTTCTCATTTGCTACTCCTTATTACTTAGAGTATAGCTCTACTATGAATCTTTCCTCAACAGGAATGACAACTTCTTCTCTCTCAGGTTTTCTTGTGAAAATTCCATATTTTTTATCTTTTTCAACATCAACCCACTCAACAATACCTGTTTGATTTGTAAGTTCAACTGCTCTTACTATTTGAGGATTGTTTTTGCTTTTTTCTACAACTTCAATTTTAGCGCCTGGTAATACTCTATAACTTGGAACATCTACTCTTTTACCATTTACTAAAATATGTCCGTGAGTTACAAGTTGTCTTGCAAAACGGCGAGTTGTAGCAAAACCCATTCTATAAACAACATTATCAAGTCTTTGTTCTAAGAATTGAATTAAAATA
This sequence comes from Campylobacter sp. RM12640, assembly GCF_020137595.1. NCBI lineage: Bacteria > Pseudomonadati > Campylobacterota > Epsilonproteobacteria > Campylobacterales > Campylobacteraceae > Campylobacter > Campylobacter sp. RM12640. The sequence continues at coordinate 48,436 of NZ_JACGAU010000001.1, read as the reverse complement.
GAACCTGTATTTCCATCTTTTCTAGCAGCTTCTTGGAATAATTTTCTAAATTGCTTTTCGCTTACACCATACATAAATTTAGCTTTTTGCTTTTCTCTTAATTGTAAGCCGTATTCGCTAATTTTACCTCTTCTTTGACCATGCTGACCTGGTGCATAAGGTCTTTTATCTAAAGCACTCTTACCAGCTAGTCTTCTTTCACCCTTCATTGCAAGGCTAACGCCTAATCTTCTTTCAATTTTCTCTACTGGTCCAGTATATCTTGCCATACTATTTCTCCTATATTCCTATACTTATATTATACACGACGGCGTTTTGGTGGTCTGCAACCATTATGTGCTAATGGTGTAATATCTTTTAAGAAAGTAACTTTAATACCTTCAACTGCACCAACACTCTTAACAGCAGTTTCTCTACCGCTACCAGGACCTTGAACACGAATACCAACTTCTTTAATTCCGTGTTCTTTAGCTTTATTTAAAGCATCTTCAACCGCTTGTTGAGCAGCAAATGGAGTTGATTTTTTAGAACCTTTAAATCCTAAACCACCTGCACTACTCCATGCAATTGCATTTCCCATTTCATCTGTAACTGTTACCATTGTATTGTTAAAAGTTGCACTAATATATACTACACCTTTAGCAATATTCTTTTTAACTACTTTTTTCTTAACTACTTTTCTCTTAGCCATTATCTATCCTTACGCTTTTGCACCAACGGTTTTTCTCTTACCTTTGCGAGTTCTAGCATTTGTTTTAGTTTTTTGACCACGCACTGGTAAACCTTTTCTATGTCTTAAACCACGATATGAACCTAAATCCATTAAAGCTTTAATGTCCATAGCAACTTGTTTTCTTAAATCACCCTCAACTAAATAATGTTCTTGGATTTCTTTACGAATATTTGCTGCTTCATCTTCGCTTAATTCATATACACGCTTGTTTGGATCTATTCCAACTGCTGCTAAAATTTTGCGTGAAGTAAATAAACCTATACCATAGATATAAGTTAAGCCATATTCAATTCTTTTTTTCTTTGGTAAATCAACACCTGCAATACGAGCCATACCTTATCCTTGTCTTTGTTTGTGTTTTGGATTTTCGCAAATAATACGAACAACGCCTTTTCTCATAACGACTTTACATTTGTCGCACATTTTCTTAACAGATGGTCTTACTTTCATCTTGTCTCCTAAAAAATAATTTGCTTTCCACTTTTTTACAATCTGCATTTTTAGGTATCACGAATTACCAACTAATATTTAAATGGTGGAAAATTCACTCAAATATTACTTCTTCACACAGATAAATTGCAAAAGTGCTAATATTATCAAAACAAAATTAATATAGGTTTAAATATTAAATTTATTTGTCTTTGATAATTCTAAAAATTTCTTAGCAATCTAATCTCAAACTATTATTTAAGAATTAATTTATAGATTTTACTTTTTTAATTCATAAAGTTTTAGATAACTTTTAAAGTATGTGAAATATCCCAATATAAATGAAGTTTAAAAATCCTAGATAAAAATAAAATAGAACATATAATAAAAATTATTTAGCACCATTTAAAGTGCTAAATTATTTAAAAAATTGTAGTTTTAACTAAAAGAAAAAATAGCCAATAGCATATAAAACTGGATATAGTATGAATGCTCCAATAGTCATAGTTATCGCCATTTTAAAGCAACTTACTGGTCTAGCCATGTTTATTAATACATTTTTATCGGTTGCATTTGCATTATTTTCAAAAATCATTTTATGAAACGCTAGGCAAAACTCACCTTCTTTAAATTCTGAAACATTATTTATAACTTCTAAACTATTCATTTTAATCTCCTATATGTTTAATTCTTGCGTACGGAATAGAATTGTAAACAGCTGCTAATTCACTACCATAATTACTTGCAATGTTTTTGAAATTTTCTTCATATTCTGCTAAAGCATTTTTATAAGTATCTCTTGTTTTGTCTGCTGATTTGCACCAAAGGAAAAAAAGTAGCCACACAGGAATACTTATAAATTTTACAAATGATAAAAACCCAACTACGAATGATAAAAAAGTAGCAAGTCCTGCCCCTCCTAAGGTTTTATTAACCAATTCATTTTGTTTTTTTATAACTTCTTCTAACTCGCAATTAATATCATAAACCGGATAAGCCGCATAAACACACTTTAAAATTATTTCATCCTTTTTTGATAGCTCATCTAAATCTATGCTCTCACCATTAGGGTTTGGCTTACCGATAATCGCAAGGGTGCCTTTTATATTAAAGCAATTATTTATTTTAGTTTCTGAATTAACTATGGTTTCTGATTTGATTTTAGAATTAGTATTATAATGAGAGCCAAACCAACTTTTTTTAATCTTGCCATTTGCTTCACCTTCTGTATGCATAACTCCTATAGTTTCTGTGCTTTCGGTATAGTTATCCCTTACTATGTTTAAAACACAGTTATAGCCCAAATAGCTAGTTACATCTTTAAGTGATTGTTCTGCATCTTTGTAACTCACACCAGAAGTAACCGTAATTTCAAGTTCGCTTATATGAATTAAGCTATATTGCGTTACGGCACCAACATCTACTAATAAAACCCCATTAAACAAATCATATTTGTTTTCATTTTGATTTTCACTTGTTGTTAAATCACTCATTTAATCTCCTTTCAAAAGAGTGATTATACCCCCCCCCAAGATAAATGAATGGTAAAAAATAATTTAGAAGTTTAGCACCATAAAAAGTGCTAAATTATTTGTGTCTATAAGTAATGCGTCCTTTATCAAGACTATAAGGAGTTAGCTCAACTCTTACTCTATCTCCTGGCATAATTTTAATATAGTGCATTCTCATTTTACCCGCAATGTGGCATAAAATTACGTGTTTGTTATCAAGCTCAACTTTAAAAGTTGCATTTGGTAAAGCTTCAATAACTTCGCCGTCAATTTCTATTACATCATCTTTAGCCATAATTTTCCTTTGTAAAAATGTAAAGGTCAATAATAACATAAAAACTATTAAAAAACTAAATTTATTATTAAATAAAATAATTTAAAATAAAAGTTTATTTCACACAAGGATAAAGTTATGAAAAGAAGAACATTTTTAACTTTATCGTCTGCAGTTGCAGCAAACACTTTACTAAGTGCGAATGAAACACCTTTAGTAAATAATACTCAGGCAACAAAAGACGATAGTAAAGAATACATTGTAAGCTTAAAACATAATTTAAGCGAATTAGGCAAAGTTAGCAAAATATGGCTTCCATTACCAAAGTCACGCTCATATCAATACCTTACAAGTGATATTGTAAATAGTGGAAATTACAATGAAATTTATTTAAGTGATTTTGAAACTAATAGTTTATATGCAAGTTTTTCTAATGTAAAAGCTGAATTAATAACACAATTTAGCATTAAAACTCACGATAGAATTACTGATTTTTCTAAAGTTAATTTTAATGAAAACGAAAAATTAGACGAAAGTATCGCACAATATTTAAAACCAAGCGAACATATTTTTACTAGTGGAATAGTAAAAGAATATGCGCTAAAAATTACAAAAGGTATAAAAGGCGATTTAGAAAAAGCAAAAGCTATTTATGATTGGGTGGCACTTAATTTTACTCGTGATGAGAGTGTAATTGGGTGTGGAATTGGTGATGCTAAGGCTATTTTAGAAAGTAAAAAACTTTATGGCAAATGCACTGATATTAGCTCTGTTTTTGTAGCACTTTTAAGAAGTATTAATATTCCTGCTAGAGAGTGCTTTGGAATTCGTTTAGGTGCGAGTAGATTTTATGCTGCAATGGGTAGTAAAGAAAATATAACAAAAGCTCAACATTGTAGGGCGGAGTTTTATCTAAAAGGCTATGGGTGGATTCCTTGCGATCCTGCTGATGTAGCTAAAGTTAAATTATCTTTAAACCTAGATAATAATGATAATGGTATACAAAAATTAAGAGAATTTCAATTCGGTAATTGGGAAATGTGTTGGTGCGAGTTTAATACCAAAAGAGATTTCGTGTTAATTCCACGCCCAGCTCAAGCACCGCTTAATAATTTTGGCTATGTATATGCTGAAGTTGATTCAAATACTATTGATTATTATTCACCTAATGAATTTGTATATGAATACACTTCAAAACAAATATGAAAAAATATTTAATATCAATGTTTATCTTAGCTATTAGCTCTAGCCTTTGTTGTGTTGGAGCTATTAGCTTTTTGATATTTGGAGTAAGCCTTGTTAATTTTGATTTTTTAGCACCTTTTAGAGTATATTTGGGTATTGCAGCCTGTATTTTATATTGCATATTTGTCTATAAAAAACTAAATCAAAAAAATAAAATCAGATTATTTTTAATAGGACTTGCATTATTATTTATCGTATTTTATCCTGAAATTATAGGAGCAATGATTTGAAAAAAATATTATTGTTAAGCTTATTTTTAAGTGTTTTAAATGCTTATGAATACACTTTAGAAATTCCTAAAATACATTGTCCATTATGCACGGCAATTGTTAGAAAAGCACTACTAAAAATTGATGGAGTAAATAAAGTAAATGTTAGTTTAGAAAACAAAACAGCGATAATTAAAAGCGATAAAGAACTTAATGAAAGCATAATAAATCAAGCGCTTTTTAATACAGGCTATCAAGGAATACTTAAATAAATAAAGCTCAAATTCCTATTTCAAATTCTTTTTTATTTTTGGAATTTGAATTAGGAATTTCAAGCTAGTGGTTTAAAATTAATTTTGATATGGAACTAATTTAATATCTGTCTTTAATAATTCGTTCATTCCACCATCAAGATTTATTATATTAGTAAAGCCGTTTTGCTCAAGCATTTTAGTTACCATTGCACTTCTTTTGCCACTTCTACACATAATTGCTATTTTGCTATCTTTTGAATAATTTTTACTAATTTCATTCAAAAAATCAGGATTGATACTTCCATTTTCGTTTAGAAATGTTATCAATTTTGCTTTATTTACAACGCCTGTTGCAGCGTATTCACTAGGCATTCTAACATCAATTACAGCATAATCACTATTAGTAAAATCAAATTCCTTGATATTTTGTGTGATTACCTCAGCATTTAAACAAACAAATAAACTTAAACCTAATAATATTTTTTTCATTTTTAAGCCTTTAAAGTATTAAATATCCTATCTCCAGCATCTCCAAGACCTGGGATAATATAACCTTTTTCATTCAATCCTTTATCCAAACAAGCAGTAATTAATGCTACATCAGGATGAGCTTTTTTCATTCTATCTCTTGCTTCAGGAGTTGCAATGATACTTGCAAAAATTATTTTTTTGACACCAATTGATTTTAATCTATCAACAGCTGCAATAGCACTTCCGCCAGTTGCAAACATAGGGTCAATTATAATTGCAGTTTTATTTTGCATATCTTGTGGGTATTTTTCAAAGAAAAATTCAGGCTCAAGCGTTTCTTCATTGCGTTGAATACCTAAAAATCCCACACTGGCTTTACCCAATAAATCAAGTGCAATATCACTCATACCAAGAGCTGCTCTTAAAATAGGCACTATTACAATATCATCGCTAATAACTTCGCACTCACAAGGCATAAGTGGAGTTTGAATATTAACTTTTTCTGTGCTTAAAAATTCACAAGCTTCATAAATAACAAATCCACTAAGCTTTTTTATATGCTCACGAAAATCCCTACAAGATGTGTTCTTATCTCTAATTTTCGCTAAATAAGTTGAAACTAGTGTATTTTTAATTACTTTCATTCAATAACCTTTCAAAATATGCTTTATCATCAAAATTTTTAACTAAAGCTATGCCTTCATCAACAGCAGCCTTAGCAACTGCAGTGCTAACATAAGCTTTTACCCTATCATCAAATGGTTTTGGAATTATTAAATCTTTTCCATATTTTAAGTCTTTACCATATAATTTTTTAGTTTTTTCGCTAACTTCAAGGCGTCCTAATTCACTTAAAGCCTTAACAGCTGCTATTTTCATACCCATAGAAATCTTTCTAGCTCTAACATCTAAAGCTCCACGGAAAATATATGGAAAGCCTAAAACATTGTTGATTTGATTGTCATAATCGCTTCTTCCTGTTGCAATAATTACATCAGGGCGAACTTTTTTCGCAAGTTCAGGTAAAATCTCTGGGTCAGGATTAGCTAAAGCAAATACTATTGGATTTTCTGCCATAGTTTTTAACATTTCTTCGCTTAAAGCTCCAGCTTTGCTAAGCCCTAAGAAAACATCAGCTCCTTTTAAAACATCGGCTAAAGTATCCTCATCACATTCTCTTACAAATTCTAATTTATGCTCATTTAAATCTGTTCTTTTAGTATTGCAAACACCTTTAGAATCTACTAAATAAATCTTTTTAACTCCTAAAGTCTTATATATCTTAGCACTTGCAATCCCTGCTGCTCCTGCTCCACAAACAACTACTTTTAAATCTTCTAATTTTTTGCCAATTATTTCGCAAGCATTAATTAACCCCGCCGCACTAATAATAGCCGTTCCGTGTTGGTCATCATGCATTACAGGAATACCTAAGTCTTGAAGTCTTGCTTCAATCTCAAAACATTTTGGAGCTGCTATATCTTCAAGGTTAATACCGCCAAAACTAGGAGCAATAGCTTTTACTGCTGCTATTATTTCTTCGGTATCTTGAGTGCTTAATTCAATATCATAAGAATCAACATTTGCAAATTTTTTAAATAAGCAAGCCTTACCTTCCATAACAGGTTTTCCTGCAATTCCACCGATATTGCCAAGACCTAAAACAGCTGAACCATCACTAATAACTGCTACTAAATTACCTTTACTTGTGTATTTATAAGCTAAATCACTATCACGAGCAATCTCTTCGCAAGGATATGCAACTCCAGGAGAATATGCTAAACTTAAACTCTCATATTCTTTCATAGGCGTTTTAATAAAAGTGCCTAATTTACCGCCTAAATGATACTCTAATGCTCTTTCTTTTAAATTATTCATAAAATCTCCTTTAAAAAATTATTAAATCTTTTTTTAATCTCATCATTGCCTAAAAACTCCATAATAGCATAAATACTAGGACTAATTGTTGTTCCTGTTAGGCTTAATCTAATTAATTGCGCTATGTCTTTTAACTTAGCATTATTGCTATCTAAAAATTGTTTAACGGCTAATTCAAATTCTGCTTCGGTATTTGCACCTTGAAATTCATTTACAAACTTAGAAAATAAAGCTTTGCTATTATCATTTACAAACTTAGCAACTCCACTTTCTTCATAAGAATTTGGCTCGTTTATAATAATTTTTGCACTATTTATCAAATCTATTAAAGTCTTAGCTCTTTCTCTTAACATTGTTAATAAGAATGAATAATTCTTAACACTTGAAAAATCAAATCCTAAATCTTTACAAGCATTTACTAATCTTTCATCGCTAACGCTTTTTATATAATGAGCATTAATCCATTCTAATTTTTGTGTGTTATATGTGCTTGCACCTTTGCTAACATTATCAAATGTAAAGCATTCTTTCATTTCTTGCATTGAAAATATTTCTTGGTCTTTGTTTGAAAATCCTAATCTTAATAAGAAATTAAGTAAAGCTTCAGGCAAGTATCCTAAAGCCTTATATTCCATAACATCGGTTGCTCCGTGTCTTTTGCTAAGTTTTTTGCCATCTTCTCCATTTATCATAGCTAAATGATAAAAATTAGGAACCTTAAAGCCTAAAGCTTCGTAAATTATTATTTGTTTTGGAGTATTTGAAAGATGGTCATCTCCACGAACAACATCAGTTACGCCCATTAAAGCATCATCAACAACCACTACGAAATTATAAGTAGGAGTGCCATCAGCACGAGCTATTACAAAATCATCTAAAATATCAGCAGCGTTAAATCTAATTTCGCCCTTTACTCCATCATTTACGATTATTTCTCCATCAAGCGGTGCTTTAATCCTTACAACAGGCTTAATTCCTTCTGGTGGAGTGCCTTTAAAATCTCTGTATCTTCCATCATATTTAGGGCGTTCTTTTCTAGCTTCTTGCTCTGCTCTTAATGAGTTTAACTCATCTTCGCTCATATAACAATAATAAGCATTGCCACTATCAAGTAATTTTTGAATATATTCTTTATAAATATCTAATCTTTTACTTTGGTAAGTGATTTCCCCATCTACTTCTAAATCAACCCATTTAAAAGCTTCTAAAATAGCTTTGGTTGCTTCTTCGCTATTTCTTGCCATATCTGTATCTTCAATACGAAGAATAAATTTACCATTATTTCTTTTAGCGTAAAGATAAGAAAAAAGTGCTGTTCTTAATCCACCAATATGTAAAAACCCTGTCGGAGAGGGTGCAAATCTTGTAACTATCATTATTATTAGCCTTTTGTGAATTTTTTATAGTTATAATCATTTAAAATCACTTAAAGGTAAATAATGAGAAAAATTTTGCTTGCACTTGTATTTGGTGCATTTATGAACGCAAGTCCTATAACTTCAATCATAGCTAGTGTTAATAACGAGCCTATTACAAATATTGATATTATAGAAATTTCACAATATATGAATATAAGCCAAAACGACGCATTAAGATTGCTAATTCAAAATAAAATATGCACATCTTTAGCTAAAAAATTCAAATTAGCTGCAAATGAACTAGAAATCAATCAAGAATTATCAAAAATAGCTGCTGCTAATAATATTAGCTTATCTACTTTCATAGAACATAACCAAGATAAAATCAAAATGCTAACAGAAAATATAAAAGATGAAATTCTAAAAAAGAAATTATTTGATTTAATCGCTCAAAATTATATGAAAGATGTAAGCGATGATGAAGTAATTAGATTTTATAATTTAAATAAAGATAAGATGAATGGGGCAAGTTATGAAGTAGCAAAAGAACAAATTAAAAGCTATTTAATGAATAAAAATGCTCAAGAATCAGTTCGTAATTATATGGAAAAAGAAGAAGCAAAGGCATCAATTAAAATGTTTAGGTGATTACTATGAAAACAAAATCAATTCTATCTAACTCGTTTAAGAATTTTATTATTACAACTTTTTTACTAATTGAAATTGCTGGTGGAATTTTTGGAACTTATAGATATATTAGCGAGGCAAAAAGAATTGAAGAGCATCATAGAATTCACAATATAGGAAATGATAGCTTAGTAATTAGGCTACAACAAAATAAAGACCATACTATTTTTCAATTTTTAGTATTTTCTTTCGCTGTATTAGTAGCTGCAGTTATTAGTAATGCAATTTATATAAAAAGATTAAAAAGAGTAAAATCAAATTTTAATGATTTTGCAGAACTTCTCGCAAATTCAGTCAAAAAACATAAGCCTTTAATGCTAAACGATACGCTAAATTACAGCGAATTTCAAAAAATAGCAAATTCTTTAAATGAAGTCTTAAATGATATATACTATCAAGAAAATTATAATTCTTTAACCAAATTACCTAAAAAACAAAAATTCTTATTAGACATACAAGAACTCTATGAAAAAAGCGATTGTCCTATAATAGTTAGCTATATATATCTTAAAGACTATCAAAATCTATTAAAAAGTAGAAGTTTTGATTTAGCTGATAAAATAATATTAGAATTAGCAAGTAGATTTTCAAGTTTTTCTACAACTATTTTAAATTCTAAAATAGCCAAAATAAGTGGCAATGGAGATTTTTTATTAGCATTTCCTTGTATTGATGAAATACAAACAACTTTTAATAATATGGCTATTAAGTTGCACGAATGCTTTAGTGAAAGTATTAATTTTGGAAGTGATGGAATTTATGAGCAGAGTATAGGGGTTGGCTTTAGTGTATTAACAAATGAAAATTACAATCAAATAATAAACGATACTTATAAAGCTGCTCTACTTTCAAGCGTTCAAAAAGATACTTTGTATTGCGATTATTCTGATGAAGTTAAAACACAAATAGATAATGAAGCAAAATTAGAAAATGATTTAAAAAGGGCTTTAGAAAAAGGTGAACTTGATGTATATTATCAAGCAAAAATCGGAGCAAATGATAATTTAGTAAAAGGCGCAGAAGCATTAATTCGCTGGAAACGAAATGATAAATTTGAAAATACAGAAAAATTTATAAGAATTGCAGAAAAAACTGATTTAATAATAAAACTTGAAAAATTTGTAATTGCAAAAGTATTTCAAGAAATACAAGTTTTAAAAAATAAAGGAATAAATATTCCAATAAGTATTAATATATCAGCAAAACACTTGCACCATAAAGATATGATAAATTATTTGCTAGCAAATGTTAAAAAATACGATATAAATCCAAGTTTAATAGATATAGAAATAACAGAAAGATATAGACTTAATAGCAGTAGTGAGACTATATTAGAAAAATTAAAAGCTATTGGATTTTTAATAAGTATTGATGATTTTGGGAAAGATTATAGTTCTCTTTCTTATATAAATCATTTACCTATTGATACAATTAAAATTGATAAAAGCTTTATAGATGGATTAAATAGTAAAGATTGTGATTTAATTAATGAAAACTCAAAAGCAATTATAATTGGTATTATAAAAATAGCAAAAACTATGAATAAAAGAGTAGTAGCAGAAGGCGTTGAAACACTAGAGCAAGTAAATATTTTAAAACAATTAGGTTGTGATGAATTACAAGGATTTTATTATCATAAAGGTGCTACACCGATTAATGAATTTATAAATATTTATAAAAACAAATTCTAATGAAACTTCATATAGATTTTGATAGCTATTTTGTAAATGCCCAACGACTATTAAATAAAGAACTATGCAACACGCCTTGCGTGATTTATGCTGGAAGCGATGAAGATTTTTTCAATCAAGATGCAAAATATATAGATAATAAAATCGCCTTTATGAGCTCAATTGAGGTTACAAGAAGTGAAAATAAAGTAATTGATTATAGGCATTTTACTGCAATTGCCGTATCTTATGAAGCTAAAAAATATGGCGTAAAAGTAGGAGATAAATTAAATATAGCTTATCAAAAATGTCCGAATTTAAAAATAGCTAGAAGTAATATTAGATTTTATAAAGAACTAAGCTTTAAAGTAAGGCAGTTTTTAGAAAGCAAAATACCCGTAATTGAACAATTTAGCATAGATGAGTTTTTTGGAGATTTAGAAGGGTTTAAAAAAGACACAGAAGTGCTAGATTATGCAAAATATCTTCAAAAAGAACTATTAGATAAATTTGGCTTACCAGCTAGTATAGGCATTAATAATAGCAAATGGGGAGCTAAATTTTTAACCGATTTAGCAAAACCTTTTGGCATTAGAATGGAATATGATTTAAGCAATGCCATTAAAGGAATAGATATAAAAAATTTCGCAGGCATAGGAAGAGAAATACAAAAATATTTAAGAGCTTATGGGGTAAATACTTTAGATGAATTATTGCAAAAAGAATATTTGCTAGATAAATATGGTAAAAATGGCAAAAAAATCATAGCAAGAATTAAAGGCGTTGATAATGAAAAAGTAGAAGAAACAAAAGATATTAAAAGCCACGCAATATCAAAAAGCTTTAAGCCAATTAGTGATTATGATGAGTTAAGGCGAAGGGTTAAAATACTTGCTAGATATTTATGTGTTTGGATTTCAAAGCACAAATATCATCCTAAAAAAATAGAAATAAGTATTAAATACGGCAATAAATTAGAGCATATTGGAATTGAAATTATGCAACCATTTGATGAAAAAAATCTAATTGATAATGCCGTAAAAGGATTTGAAATTCTTATGAAAAATACGAAAAATGTAAATGTTTATTATATAGGAATTGCTGCTAATAATCTTGATAAAACATATTGCGAAAATATTTTTCAAAACACCACAAAAAATCAAAAATTAAACGAAACCCTAAGTGCTATAAGAGATAAATTTGGCATTAGCTGTATAAAATATGGGGGATAAATATAAATTATTTATCTTTTAATAAATTAATTCTTTCTTTATAATCAGGCATAAATCCTAAAAGCGTGGTATAAAAAGCCTTTGAGTGATTAGCGTGATAAAGGTGTGTTAATTCGTGCATAATTACTGCTTCTATTACTAATATATCTTTTTTAATTAATTCGGTATTTAGATTTATATAAGATTTTTTCGTATTGCAAGAACCCCAACGAGTTTTCATTTTTCGCACTTTCAAAGCTTTTATATCTTTACCAACAATCACACAAAATCTTTTTAAAATTTCGCTAAAGATTTCTTTTGATTGAATTTTATAAAAATCATTAAGTAATTTTTCTTTATTTTCATCAGTTTCAAGACATTTTAAAATGATTTTATCATTGTGAATTTCTACATTTTTTGAAATTTTTAAATCAAATTCTAAAATATATTTTCGTCCTAAAAACAATACAAAATTACCACTCAAAAGCTCTGCTTTTTTAGTAGTTTTAAGCTCGTTTAATCTTTGTTCTATCCAATCTTTTTTAAGTCTTAAAATCTCATCAATTTTTGCTCTACTTATAAAATAAGGCGATACTACTTCAACAAGCCCAATCTCACGAACTTTTATAATAATATTTTTCACCCGCTTTTTAGTGATTTTTATTTCCATAAACTTTCTCACATTAAAAACAAAACTAATTTTAATTTAAAATATCTTAGACAATCTGCGATATTCCAAATAAAATTAATCATATTTTGGTGTTTTTCTATATTCATAAAATTCCTTTGAAGTAAATGTGATTATTATGACAAAACAATAATAAAAATATTAAATTATTTTAAATAGTTGTAATTTATATGCTTTTATAACTACTCGTTTTTAAAAATATATCAAATAATAAAAAGTTCTTAAAATAAGAACTTTTTAAAATTATTTTATATTATCTAACTCTTCACAAGCGTATTTAAATTCTAATTCGCAAGATTTTCTTAAATACTCAAGAGATTTATTTTCATAAAGTTGAGATACTTCATAGCAGCTTTTGTTATCATTGTTATTGCAAGCGTATTTGTATAATTCTAAAGCTTTTTCTTCATCAATATCAGTGCTAACTCCATTTAAATACATATTTGCTAAAAAATAGCAAGATGAATAATCATTATTATTACATTGTTTTTCGTATAAATTAAATGCTCTTTCATATAATTTTTCAAAATCATCACATTGAGTATATTTTACTTCACAAAAATTTGCAAAATCATAGCAAGCGTTTGCATTATCATCATCTTTGCAAGATTGTTTAACCAATTTTATTGCTAAATTTTTGTATTTTTTATTTAATTTTTTATTTTCCAATTTGTCAGAATATTTATAAATATCACTTAAAGCCTTACAAGATAAATAATCTTCATATTCTTCGCAAGAAACTTTATAATATAAAGCTGCGTTTGCTTCATCATTTTTATCAAACTGATAATAATTAGCATTTTTTAAGCATTCTTCTAAACTCACACACTCAACGGCATAAATACAAACACTAAATAATAAAATTAATAATTTTTTCATACTAACTCCTTTTTTAAGGTAGTAATTTTAGCGAAATATTTTTAAATAGTAATATTTATTTTTAAGCTATAGAAAATCTATAGCTTAAAAAGAATAAGTAAAATCACCTTCATTGGTTTTAATTTCTGCTTGTTTTAAATTCTCGCAAAAATGTATAGGTGAAAATGATTGTCCGTATTTTAATTTTTTAGGATTTGATTTTGATAAAACATAATGAAGTTTGCAATTTCCTTTATTTAGTTTAATCTCATATATTTCTAATTCATCTATTTTAGATGTGATTTTGAGTTTTTTAGAAGCTCCTATTCCTAGAATATTAACTTCAGGAGAATTAAGAAAAAAGATTATACCCCCCCCCCCATTCTTAAAATAATATTAAAAAAATAAAAATTACTAGGGAAAATATTTAAATGTTAAAGAAAGAAATTCCTAGCTAATCTTAGCTAGGAAAGAAATCATAATGCTTTTTTAGCTGCTGCTGCAACTTTAGCAAAAGCTGCTGCGTCATTCATAGCCATATCAGCTAGAACTTTTCTATCTAGTTCAATACCAGCTTTTTTAAGACCATTCATAAATCTTGAATAGCTTAAATCGTTTAAGCGGCAAGCTGCATTAATTCTAATAATCCATAAACGACGGAAATCTCTTTTTTTGCGGCGTCTATCGCGGTAAGCATATACCAAGCTTCTTTCTAATTGTTCTTTAGCTTTTCTAAAGTGTTTTCTACGACCGCTATAAAAACCTTTAGCTAACTTTAATAATCTTTTATGTCTTCTGCGTCTTACTACGCCTGTTTTTACTCTTGCCATAATTTCTCCTTTTAATGGCGTTTGCTTAAAGCAAATCTTTCCCTAAACGGGGGTAACGAATGATTAAAAATCAAAAACTCTTATTTCATACAAAGCATTTTAAGAACACGGCTTTCATTTGTAGCATGAACAAATTTTGCTGTTCTTAAATCACGCATTCTTTTTGCAGGCTTTTTAGTTAAAATGTGGCTTCTATAAGCTGAACCACGCTTAATTTTATTTTTGCCTACTCTAAAGCGCTTAGAAGCACTTTTTACGCTCTTCATTTTTGGCATAAGCTTTCCTTTTTGTTGAATTTTCTAAAAAAGAAGAGCCAATTTTATCACAATAAAGTTTATATATAGCTTATTTTATTTGAAAGTAAAGAAAAAATTAGCAACAAAAAACTAATAATTATCATAAAAATAATTGAAGTATTAAAACTATTTGTAATATCTTTAAAATATCCAAAAATTATTGGCCCAATAGTAGCTATTAAATACCCTACACTTTGAGACATTGAACTTAAATATATTGTAGTTTTTGTATCTTTTGATTTAATAGCAATCATTATCAATGCAACGCCAAAAATTCCACCAACAGGAATAGAAAATAATAAAGCTGAAATTATTAAAATATAAATATTTGAACTTAATAAACATATAAAAAAAGCAAGAATATTGCTAATACAAACTAAAGTTAAAAGCATTGCTTTATTTTCAATCTGAGCCATTTTATTAGGTATAAAATAAGCTGAAAACATAGAACAAAATTGAAATAATATAACGATATTAGTCGCATAATCTTTATTCATACTAATAGCTAATATGCTAGGATACCAAGTAATTATCGTATAAAAAACACAACTTTGAAGCCCCATAAAAGCAGTGATTATCCAAGCGTTTTTGTTTTTAAAAATACTTAAAAAATCACTGAAATTTTGAGTTTTAGAATATCTATTAAGCCTATGATTTTTAATAAATGGCAGATAGCAAAAAAACGCAATAATAGCAAATATAATCCAACAAAATAAAGCTCCACTAAGTCCAATATAATCAATCAAATAATGCCCAAAAACTCCTATTAAGCTAGAAATGCTTAAAAACATTCCATAAAGTGCCATAATTTTTCCAATATTTTTAAAGTGATTTTTAACAAAACTAGGCATTAAAACATTCAAAATCGCAATACCTAAACCTATTAAAATCGTCCCAAAAAATAAGAAAAAGGTATTAAAAAACGCTCTAGCAAATAGTCCAAACATTATTAAAATAATCGCATAAAGCATAGCTTTTGTATTTGGTAAAATCGGAGCTATTAAAGAAAAAATAAAAAAACAAAAAAGCGGCAAAGCACTTAAAATCCCAATTTGCGTAGAATTTAAATCATAATAACTCATAATATTATCAACTATAGGACCTATTGCAGTAATTGGTGCCCTAAGATTTAAAGATATAAAAATTACACATAAAATACTTATTAAAAAATAACTTTTTTTCATATTTTTCCTTTATTAAGACTTTAATATATCTAAAAAATTCAATTTATGCCTAAATATTAGGCATAAATATTTAGTCTAAATTATATTTTTGTAACAATTTTAAATAAGTTCCATCGTTTTTAAATTTGTTAATTACATTATTAAAATCATCTCTTAATTTAGTATTGCCTTTTTGAAAAGCTATGCAAGTTCCAGCTATTGGAGTTTTTGCGAATACTTCAAAATCATCATAATTTTTAGTATAACTCTTAGCAACGGCAGCTTCTAATACAAAACCATCAATTTTGCCATTTAAAGTAGATAATACAAGTGGAATGTATTCAGAATTTAAAAACGGAACTACACCTTTAATATTAGATATTTCATCAGCTTGCAAAGTTCCTATTTGTGCGCCTAAAATAGCTCCTTTTTCAAGGTCTTTTAAAGAATTTAGCTTTTTATTACTTTTTAATTTGATATAGTGGTTTTCACTTTCTATTATTGGATTTGAAAACTCAACATTTTTAGCTCTTTTAGGTGTGTAACTCATACCTGATGCAATAATATCAATCTTTTTTGATTTTAACGCTAGAATTAAACCATCAAAAGACATTGGAATAACCTCAATTTTTATATTTAACTCCTTAGCAATTTCTCTTACTAAATCAATCTCAAACCCCACAATTTCATCATTTTCCATATACTCAAATGGTGGGAAATCAGGCGATAAACCAACTTTATAAATCTCTTGTGCGAAAAGCCCTAAAGCTAGCAATGTAGCTATAAAAATTTGTTTCATAATAATCTCCTAAAAATTAATAAAAATAAAAAATGTAAAAAATAAAAAAATAGAATAAAAGAAGTGATAAGTTTTAACGCAGATTTGATTTATTTATTTGTAATTTTTCCATTTGTCCTCCTTAAAAATATGACTTATAATAATCAAAAAAGTAAAATATGTTAATTATAATATGTGTAATTTTAAATTAAATATAAAAAATGTAACATTATGTAACATAAAGGAATAGATTATGAAAATAGGTTTTGTTAATGCTAAAGTTTTTACAGGTAAAAACGAAAATGATTTTATAAGCGAATTTAGTATAAAAAACTCCAAATTTTGTGAAATCAATAATGTAAATAGAAATGATTGCAATAAAATCATAGATTTAAAAAATGCCTGCGTTATTCCTGCATTAAGCGATACTCACACGCATCCAACATATGTATCACAAATAATAGATAGTCTAGCTTGCACTAAACCTTATGTGACAAATATTCCACAATTAATAGAATTTTTAAAAACTTCACCAAATTATGGTAAGAAAAATAAATGGATTAAAGGTTGGTGTTATGATGAATCAAAACTAGATGAAAAAAGAGCTCCTACTATAAAAGATTTAGATTTGATAAGCTCAACACAACCAGTTTTTATATTAAGAAGTTGCTGTCATTCTTGCGTTTGCAATTCTAAAGCATTAGAACTAGCAAATATTACAAAAGACACAAAAGAGCCTAAAGGTGGAAAAATAGGCAGATTTGAAGACGGCACTCCTAATGGTATTATGTATGATTTAGGTGCATCTATGTTAATTCGCAATGCAATGGAAAAAGAAAGCTTAGAAGATGAAGCAAAAAAATTAGTAAAATTAGGCGAAATTTATGCAAGTTTAGGAATAGTAAATATTAGCGATATGATGTGTTATTCTAAACCTTTAAAAGCTTATGAATTATATAAATTAGCAAAAAATATGGGTTTAAAACAAAGAGTTAGTTTATATCAAGTTTATAAAGACGCTAAAGAATTTGGCTTATTTAAAAGCCTAGAAGATATTAAAACTAATGGAATTAAATTCTTTGTAGATGGCACTATTTCATCACAAACTGCATTTACTCATAAACCTTATAAAAATAGCGACAATTATGGGGATTTAGTATGTAATATTAATGAAATTAAAGAAGCCATTGATTTTGCCAAAAATAATAATTGCCAAATAAGTTTTCATCTAATGGGAGATAAAGCTATAGATATAGTAATTGATAATCTTACAAGCTATGAAAATTGGTTAAAAGATTATCCTAGCGTTAGATTTGAGCATGCTTCTATGCTAAATTTAAAACATATTGAAAAAATAAAAAAGTTAAAAGTAAAAATTGCTATAAGCACACAACCAATATTTCAATACGCTGAATATACAAGCTATGAAGATGCGTTAGAAGATGATAGATTTAATTCAATTTGTGCTTTAAACACATTAAAAGAACATTTAGATTTAAGCATTTCAAGTGATGCACCAGCTACAATTCATCACGAGCCTTTTAATTTATTTGTAAGTATTAATGCAGCTGTTATAAGAACTAATCCTAACGGCAAAAACTATAATAAAAATGAAGAAATATCAGTTGAAGATGCGATTTTAATGCTAACTAAAAACTCACAAAATATCCTAATGCTAAAAAATTGCACAACTATTGAAGATGGTAAAAGTGCTGATTTTATTGTCTTAGATAATGATATTTTTAGTATTGATAAAACAAAAATAAAAGATATAAAAGTTCATCAAACTTGGCTAAAAGGCGAAAGAATTTACTAATCCTTTTTCAAGGATTAGTTTAAATTATATTTTTCTAATAATTTTAAATAGGTTCCATCTTGCTTAAATTTCTCAATAGTTTTATCAAAATCATCTCTTAATTTTGTATTACCCTTTTTAAAAGCTAGACTCATTCCTTCAATACTAGAAGTAGCAAAAACTTCTAAATTTGGATACTTTTTCATATAACTTTTAGCGACTGGTTCTTCCATTACAAAACCATCAATTTTACCATTTAAAGTAGAATTAATAAGCACTATATATTCTTCGTTTAAATACGGCTTAACACCTTTTAAATTAGTTATTTCGTCAGCTTGAAGAGTACCTATTTTTGCCCCAATTATTGCACCATTTGATAAATCATCTAAAGAATTTATTTTATCATTTCCTTTTAACTTCAAATAATAATTTTTGCTATCAAATATGCTTTTTGTAAATTCAGCATTTTTAGCTCTTTGTGAAGTATAACTCATACCTGCTGAAATAATATCAATTTTACCCACTTTTAAAGCCGCAATAAGCCCATCAAATGGCATTGTAACAGGCTCAACCTGAATATTTAACTCTTTTGCTACTGCTCTTACTAAATCAATCTCAAATCCTACAATTTCACCATTTTCTATATAATCAAATGGTGGATAATCATATCCTGTGCCAACCTTATAAATCTCTTGTGCAAAAAGCCCTAAAGCTAGCAATGTAGCTATAAAAATTTGTTTCATAATAATCTCCTAAAAATTAATAAAAATAAAAAATGTAAAAAATAAAAAATAGAATAAAAGAAGTGATAAGTTTTAACGCAGATTTGATTTATTTATTTGTAATTTTTCCATTTGTCCTCCTTAAAAAAATTGCTTTATAATAACTTTTTTTACAATAAATTAAAATAAATTCTTCAAAAATATTTTAAAATTGTATAAATTAGTAACAAAAGGAGAAAAAATGAAACTAACAAACAGAGATTTTCTAACTTTAAAAGATTTTAGTAAAGATGAAATCCTAGCACTTATTAAATTTGCAAAAGAGCTAAAAGAAAAGAAAAAGCAAGGTATAACAGGCAATCATTTGCAAGGAAAAAACATAGCTTTAATATTTGAAAAACCATCAACTAGAACAAGATGTGCATTTGTAGTAGCTTGTAACGATGAAAAAGCTTATCCTGAATATTTAGGTGCTAACGATATACAATTAGGCAAAAAAGAAAGCATACAAGATACCGCTAGGGTATTAAGCAGAATGTTTGATGGCATTGAGTTTCGCGGCTTTAATCAAAGTGATTTAGAAACCTTAGCAAAATATAGTGATGTTCCTGTTTGGAATGGTTTGACAAACGAATTTCATCCAACTCAAATTCTAGCCGATATGCTAACTATTTACGAACATTTTAACAAACTAGAAGGGCTTAATTTTGCATATATTGGAGATGGTAGAAACAATATGGCAAATTCTCTTATGATAGGCTGTGCTAAATTAGGATTAAATTACATAAATATTAGCCCTAAAGAACTTCATCCTGATAATGAATTAATAAATCTTTGCAAAAGTTTTGCGAATAACTCAAGTATAAAAATCAGCGATAATATTGAAGATATTAAGGGTGTTGATATTATATATACTGATGTTTGGTGCTCTATGGGAGAAGAAGAAAAAGCAAAAGATAGAATAAATATTTTAAAACCTTATCAAGTAAATGATGAATTGCTTTTAAAAACTGGAAAAAATACAATAATAATGCACTGCTTACCTGCAGTAAAAGGTAATGAAATTACAGAAAATGTATTTGAAAATAATGCTGATATAATTTTTAATCAAGCAGAAAATAGAATGCACACTATAAAAGCTGTTATGATTGCTACTATTTGTGATATAGATATATAATTTATTAAACAAATATAAAGCATTTGGGGTTATAATTACCCCTTTTTTAAAATTTAAATTAAAGGATATTTTTAATGTTTGAGTTGATTAGTGATTCTTTTAAGCAAGCGGTAAATAAATTAAAAACAATAGATGATGAAAAAGCGTTAAAAAACGCTATGGAAACTCTTAAAAAGTCTTTATTAAAGGCTGATGTTCATTTTAAGGTAACGAAAGAATTATTAGTTAATGTAGAAAATGAAGTAAAAGCAAAAGGAATCGGTCAAAAGCATTTTTTAGATGCAATTAAAAATAACCTTACAAACATACTAACACCAGAAAATAAAATAAGCGAATTTAGATTTTCTCCAAGTGGTTTAACATCTGTAATGATGATAGGCTTACAAGGTGGTGGAAAGACAACTAGCACGATAAAATTAGCAAATTATTTAAAACTTAGAAAGAAAAAAGTTCTAGTAGCAGCGTGTGATTTACAAAGACTTGCTGCGGTAGAGCAATTAAGACAATTATGTGAAGCTAATGAAATTGATTTATTTTCAATGGATAGCAAAGACCCTTGCGAAGTAGCGAAAAATGCTCTTAATAAAGCTAAAGATGGCTTATATGATGTATTATTAGTGGATACTGCAGGTCGTTTAGCGATTGATGAGCCTTTAATGAATGAATTAGCTCGTGTAAAAGATATAATAAATCCTTATGAGAGTTTTTATGTAGCTGATGCTATGAGCGGTCAAGAAGGTGTAAAAACTGCAGAAACATTTAATGAAAAAATAGGCATTAGTGGTGTTATTTTAAGTAAATTTGATGCAGATACTAAAGGCGGGGTTGCTTTAGGTATAGCAAAATTATTAAATCTACCTTTAAAATTCGTAGGTATTGGCGAAAAGGTAGGAGATTTTGAGAGTTTTGTTCCAGAAAGAATTGTTGGTCGTATTATGGGAGAAGGCGATTTAGCAACTTTAATGGAAAAAACTTCAGCAGTTTTTGATGAAAAAGAAGCAAAAATCTTAAGCAAAAAAATCAAAAAAGGTGAATTTAATTTCAATGATTTTATAAACCAACTTGAAAGTGTAAAAAAATTAGGGAATTTAGGTTCATTAGTTGGAATGATACCAGGTCTTGGTGGCATTGCTAATAAAGTAAAAGATATAGATTTAGAAAGTTCTAAAGAAATGATACATATAAAGGCAATGATTAGCTCAATGACACCAAAAGAAAGAGAAACTCCAAGCCTATTAAACAATGCTAGAAAAGCAAGAATTGCAAAAGGCGCAGGTCTATCTCAAATGGAAGTTAATAGATTTTTAAAACAATTTGAAAATGCGTCAAAAATCGCTAAAAAACTTTCAAAAGGTGGTATGAAAGGGTTAGGTTCTATGCTAAATCAAGGAAATTTTCCAAAATAATTAAAAATTTTTAAAGCTTTAAACTTATTTAAAGCTTTTTTATAGACAATTTTTGTTTATAAAAAATCTTTAAATCAATCAAGGAGAAAATAATGACAGTTGTAAGACTAACAAGAATGGGTAGAAAAAAGCGTCCTTTTTATCGTATCGTAGTAACAGATAGCAGAAAAAGAAGAGATGGCGGTTGGATTGAGAGTATAGGATATTACAATCCTATGAGCGAGCCTGAAACAATCAAATTTGATGCTGAAAGACTAGCTTACTGGAAAAGCGTAGGCGCTAAATTAAGCGATCGTGTAGCAAGAATTACAAAATAATGGTAAAAGAATTTATTTTTACATATGCAAAAACAATAGCCGCAAATCCTGAGCGGCTAGAAATTTTTGTAGAAGAAAAAGAAAATAACCTAATAGATATTGTTATTATGGCTACTAAAATAGATGCCGGAAGACTTATTGGAAAATCAGGAAAAATCATAACCGCAATTAAAACAATAGCAGTTAATCACAAAAATACTCAAAAATTAAATTATAAAATCACGGTAAAAACTTTTGATGAATAATCTAGTTTATGTTGCTAAAATTGGTAAAACTCACGGATTACTTGGTTTTTTAAAATTTCATAATAAAAGTGATTTTTACGAACAATTTAAACCTAAAGCTGAATTTTTTGATAAAAATGGTAAAAAATTCATAATTAAATCTTTTGATTTTTCAAATTCTTTAGTGCAATTTGTAGGATATGAAGATGTAAATAAGGCTAAAGAACTTGTAAATATGGAGCTTTACTCTAATATTGAAAATACTAGAAAAAATATTAAGCTTAAAAAAGATGAATATTTTTATTTTGATATTATTGGGTTAAAAGTATATCAAGATGATGAGTTTTTAGGTAGCGTTGTTGATATTTTAGAAACAGGAGCTAATGATTTATTAGAGATAAAAACTAGCGATGAATTAGCAAATTTAGGCTTAGCTAAGAGTTTTTATATACCTTTTCACAATAATTTTATAATTTCAGTAAGTGATATTATCAAGGTAAATAATTCTAAAAGTATTTTAGAAAATTCGTAATGAAATTTAATTTTATAAGTTTATTTCCAAATCTAATTGAAAACTATTTTAATGAAAGCATTTTAAAAATTGCAAGAGAAAAAGAGCTTATAAAACTACATTTTGACAATCCTAGAAATTATTCTACAAACAAACATAATAAAGTAGATGATACGAAAATCAGCGGCGGAGCAGGTATGCTTATGGCTTGTCAGCCTTTATTTGATTGTTTAGAAAATTATAAAAATTCTCATATTATATTTTTAAGCCCTACAGGAAAACCTTTTAAACAAATTGATGCCAAAAGACTTGCTTTAAAAAGCGAAATTACTTTTGTATGCGGAAGATATGAAGGTATTGATGAAAGAGTGTATGAAAATTATGCTAATGAGGTTTTTAGCATAGGTGATTTTGTCCTAACGGGTGGGGAATTAGGAGCTCTTTGTATGTGTGATGCAATTGCTAGAAATATAAATGGAGTAATAAAACAAGAAAGCTTAGTGGAAGAAAGTTTTGAAAATTATTTATTAGAATCTCCATCTTTTACTAAACCTTTTATATTTGAATATAAAAAAAATAATATTTTTAAGAAATTTTATTCAATTTCAAGTTTTGTTAAGGGTAATCACGCTAATATTAGCCTTTTAAAAAATCATCTATCGTTTTGCAAGACCAAATTCCACCGCCCGGATTTACTTGCTAAGCACAATAATTTAAGGAAAAACTATGAGAAATAAATATATTGAGCAGTTTGAAGCTAAACAAATTGAAGGAAAAAATATTCCTGATTTTAGAGCTGGCGATACATTAAAACTTGCTATTCATATTAAAGAAGGTGATAAGTCAAGGGTTCAAAATTTTGAAGGTATTTGTATAGCTCGTCGTGGTCAAGGCACAGGTGAAACTTTTATGGTTCGCAAAATTGGTGCAAATGGTGTTGGAGTAGAAAGAATATTCCCAATTTATTCTGATAGTCTAGAAAGTATTACGGTGGTTCGCCATGGTAAAGTAAGACGCTCAAGACTATTCTATCTACGCAGATTACGCGGTAAAGCTGCAAGAATTAAAGAACTTAAACGCTAATATTACGGAGATTTTTCTCCGTTTGTAGAATTTCGTTTATAGAATGATTACAATACAAAAAGCTTCAGAAAAAGATTTAGATTTAATCTTAGAATTTATTAAAAAATTAGCTGATTATGAAAACTTATCAAGTAGCGTTGTGGCTACTAAAGAACTTTTAAAAGAAAACTTATTTATAAAACAAAAAGCTTATGTTTTAATAGCTTATTATGATTTAAAACCTGTTGGATTTGCTTTGTATTTTAATAATTTCTCTACATTTTTAGGAAAATGTGGAATTTACTTAGAAGATTTATTCGTTGATGTTGAATACAGAAATAAAGGAATAGGAAAAGCACTTATAAAAGAACTAGCTAAAATAGCTAATCAAAATGATTATGAAAGAATTGATTGGGTTTGTCTTAAAGACAACTATCCAAGTCTTGAAGTTTATAAAAAAATAGGAGCTAATACAAAAGATGAATGGCTACTACATAGACTTGAAAAATCAGATATAAACAACCTTTTAAACAATAAATAAGTTATCTTAACTATGTATAAAAATCACTTAAAATATAAATAATAAGCAATTAAATCATACATTTAAAATTCTTAAATTAATACCTTAGCTAAATCAATAATTTAATAACTTTTAAAATCACTAATTATTGTTTAATTTTAGATTTTTAAACAATTCTAGCTAAATTACTTTTAGTATTATAAGCTTTTATTACCTATAAATATTATAAGCGTTTAATAAAACTAAAAATACTCATAAATACATTTATTTTTCAAATTCCAAAACAATTAATAATCAAACCAACCATATTTATAACCACCTTATAAAGCGTTATAACTAATTTACAATAAAATAAAAAATAATTAAATAAATTATTTCTTAGGGGTTATAAATGAGAAACGATTTTTTAAAAATCAATGGAATAATCGCATTTTTATTAGTTGGGTTTTTGAATGCTTTTGTTGATTTAGGACATAAAATCATCATTCAAAACACGGTTTATAAGATTTATGATGGCAGTACGCAATTATTTTTAACCGCAATTATTAATGCTTTAATTTTATTACCTTATATTTTTAGCTTTTCAATATCAGGATTTTTAGCTGATAAATATCCTAAAAATAAAGTTATGAAAATAACTGCTTTAGCAAATATATTTTTAGTATCAATCATTTGTTTTAGTTATTACAATGGTTATTTTTATCTAGCCTTTATAATGACGCTTATTATGGGTATTCAATCAGCCTTATATTCTCCTGCTAAATATGGTTATATTAAAGAGCTAGTTGGTATCAAACAACTTGCTATGGGAAATGGTGCTATAAATGCAGTTAGTATTGTGGCTATTTTGTGCGGAATGCTTGTATTTTCTTTAGGTTTTGAATTATTATTAAACGAGTTTAGCACGAGTAAGGATATATTAACTCAAGTAGCTCCATTAGGCTTATTACTAGTAGCTTTTAGTGTTTTAGAATTTATTTTAGCGTCTAAATTACCGCAGGTTAAAAGCGAAAATTCTAATTTAGCATTCAATAAAAACGATTATTTAAAAGGAGTTTTGCTTAAAAACAACCTTAGCTTAATATTTCAAAATAAAGTAATTTGGCTATGTATAATAGGAATTGCCTTCTTTTGGGCTATTTCTCAATTATATTTAGTATCTTTTCCTGTATTTGCTAAGTTTCATCTAAATGAATTAAACACCTTTTATGTGCAAGGCGTAATGGCAGCTAGTGCAATAGGCGTTATTATAGGCTCAATAATTGCAGGTAGATTTTCTAAAAACTACATTGAATTAGGGCTTATCCCGCTTGGTGCTTTAGGATTATTTTTAAGCTCATTATTAATAAGCTTTCTTAATAATTTATTTGCCTTTGCACTTGTATTTTTTATATTTGGCATATCTGGGGCAATATTTACAATCGCTCTTAATTCTTTAATACAATTTAATGCTAAAGAAAATGAATTAGGTATAGTCTTAGCAGGAAATAATTTTATTCAAAATATTTTTATGCTAAGTTTTGTAATACTTGCTACTTTTTTTGCTTATTTAGAAATTGATGTTTTATATTTGTTTTATTTCATTGTAGTTGTGAGTTTTTTAGGCTCTTTTTATGTATTAATAAAACTGCCTTTTTCTTTAGTAAGAATAATAGTAAGCCTTGCTTTTTATCAAAAATATAGATTATTAGTAGCAGGGTTTGAAAATATCCCACAAAATAAAGGAGTGCTATTATTGGGCAATCATATTTCCTTTATTGACTGGGCTATCATACAAATGGCAATCCCTAAAAAAGTGCATTTTGTAATGGAGAGAAAATACTATCAAAAATGGTATATTAGAATGTTTATAAAGCATTTTGGAGTAATCCCTGTAAGCTCTGCTGCAAGTAAAGAAGCCTTAGAATTAATTGCAACTTATATCAAAAAAGGCGAAATTGTTTGTATTTTCCCTGAAGGAACTCTATCAAGACACGGACATTTAAACGAATTTAAAAGTGGTTTTGAATTAGCGTGCAAGGATTTAAGCGAAGATGATGGGATTATAATTCCTTTTTATATCCACGGGCTTTGGGGTAGTTCATTTTCAAGAAGTGATGAAGAATACAATCTAAGAAATAAAAAAATCGGCAAAAGAGAAATAGCAATAGCATTCGGAACAGCCCTTAGCATACATTCAAGTAAAGAATTAGTAAAAGCTAAAGTATTTGAACTATCATTCTTAGCTACAAAAACTCAAAGCGATAATCTAAAAACAATAGAAAAAGCCTTTATCCTAAGTGCTAAAAAATACTCACAAAATATAGCGATAAACGACCCTTTAGCAGGAGATATAAGCTACAAAAAACTCCTAGCATTAAGCCTAGTGCTTAGTAAAAAAATCCCTAATGATGAAAATATAGGCATATTATTACCTGCTTCATTTGCTTCAACGCTTGTAAATCTAGCTAGTTTATTTGCTGGAAAAACCATAGTAAATCTAAATTACACCGCAGGAATAAAAGCCATCAATCAAGCAAAAGAAAGTGCAAATATAAAGCATATTTATACATCATCTAAATTCTTAGAAAAGCTAGAAAATAAAGGCTTTAAATTAGAATTAGAAAATGTAAATATCATTTATTTAGAAGATTTAATAAAAGCAATAAAAAAAGAAAAGTTAGATATTATCTTTAAACTCTTTTTAATAAGTATCTTACCTAGCTTTATGTTACAAGCCTTATTTACTAAGAATTTAAGCAATGAAAAAACAGCTGCGATTTTATTTAGTAGTGGTAGCGAAGGAATGCCTAAAGGAGTTATGCTAAGCCATAAAAATATTTTAAGCAATATTGCTTCAATTTCTAGCATAATTTGTGCAAAAGATGATGATGTAATACTCTCATCTTTACCACCATTTCACGCATTTGGACTAACCGTTACTACCTTTATGCCTTTAATAGAAGGGATAAAAAGTGCAACTTGCGCTGACCCTACCGATGCTTTAGGCGTTGCAAAAACTATAGTAAAAAATAATGTTAGCATTATGTGTGCAACTTCTACATTTTTAGGAATTTATGCAAGAAATAAAAAAATAGATGAAATTATGTTTGATAGCCTTAGAATTGTAGTTGCAGGTGCTGAAAAATTAAAGCCCGAGATTAAATCAGCTTTTGAGCTAAAGTTCAAAAAAAATATTTACGAAGGTTACGGAGCTACCGAGACAACGCCTGTTGCAAGTGTGAATTTACCTAATAAATTTGATAGCACATATTGGCAACTACATAGAGCAAATAAAGATAAAAGCGTAGGTATGCCGTTACCTGGCACTGCTATTAGAATAGTTGATCCACTAAGCTATGAAGAATTAAAAGCAAACGAAGATGGACTTATTTTAATAGGCGGACACCAAGTAATGCAAGGATATTTAAATAATCCTGAAAAAACTGCCGAAGTTATAAAAGAAATAGATGGCATTAGATGGTATAACACAGGGGATAAGGGACATTTAGATGAAGATGGATTTTTATACATTGTAGATAGATATTCAAGGTTTGCAAAAATTGGTGGAGAGATGATTTCTTTAGGACTTGTTGAAAGCGAAGTTGCTAAAGTGATTAATAATGATGAAGTAAAACTCTGCTCTACTTCTTTAGAAGATGATAAAAAAGGCGAGATGGTAGTTTTATTAATTGAATGTAGTGAAGAAAAATTTGATTATTTTGTAGATTTAATAAAACAAAGCGAAATACTAGCAATTTATAAACCTAGTAAATATATTTTGATAAAAGAAATTCCATTATTAGGCAGTGGAAAGGTAGATTATAAAGAAGCAAAAGCCCTAGCTAAAAGTATTTTAGAAAACAATTAATAAAATTTATACTAAAAGGAAGAGTAACTTCAACTCTAAACCTTTTAGTTTTGTAATACTAATTAAAGTTTTGCTAATTTTTGAATATTAAAGTATCAAATGAAATTCTTAATTATTTTTAAATGCAAAATATTTTAGATTTTACTTATGCGTTTTTAATATTAAATCAACATATTTAATTCATTTTCTAAGACAGATTTTGGAGTAAGCGATATAAATTTTTTAACCATTTTTCCATCTTTATCGTAAATAAACATAGCAGGCACACCCCAAACACCACCTACTACATTACTTAAATACTCAACATCTAAACTCTCATAAATAGTAGCAAATGTAACACCTTTTAAGCTTTCTTTTGCCATATCATAATCTCTCATACCACCTAATACAGCAATAATTTTATAATCCTTACTAAGCTCATTTAAGATAGGAATTTGTTTAGCACATACACCGCAATCCTTTGTGTAAAAAAACAACATAAAAGGCTCATTTAATCCCTTTAATGCTTGTTCTTTCGCACTATAACTTAAATGTATTGGCTCTTTTGAATTTAAAGCTAGCATTGCTTCATCTTTACAAGCACAAAGTAAAAATATGAAAATTGCTAGAAAAAATCTCATAAATATTCCTTAATCTTATTAGTTAAAAATTCCAAACTTCTATCGCCTAATACCTTATCCACATAAACTCCATCTTTTAAAATAAATAAAGTCGGAACAGCAAAAATATCATACCTACTCCAGCTAATGTCTTCTTCATCTTTTAAAAAAATCATATTTGAATATTGGTGTTCTAATTCGTGTTTTTTAATAGTATTTAAATCATCAATAGAATTAATTGCATAGATACTAATATTATTTTCATTCGCAAATTCATTTAATCCAGCCATTACTTTAAGACAAGCAGCACAACCATTTTGCCAAAATTCTATCAATTCTATACCTTGTCTTTTTAATTCTATTTTATTTAAAGCTGTAGTTTTTGCAAGAATATTAGGAGCTTGTTTATTTAATACTAGCTTATTATCTTCGCAAGATACAAAAAACAAAAGTATTAAAACTATTAGAATTTTATTCATTCACTATAAGTCCATCTTTAATAGTAATTATCTCATCTCCATTTTTAGCCAAGTCAGGATTGTGAGTAATTAATATAATTGTCTTGCCTTCGCTTCTTAATTTTTTAAATATATCTAAAACTATTTCTCCATTTTCTTCATCAAGATTGCCAGTAGGCTCATCAGCTAATAAAATATTTGGATTATTAATAAGACTTCTAGCTATGCAAAGGCGTTGTTGCTGACCACCACTTAATTCGCTAGGTAAATGCTCTAATCTATCTAACAATCCTACTTTATCTAAGATTTTCTTAGCATCATTTTCTTCAATACTTGAATGATAATATTGAGCTAGCATAACATTTTCTAATACGCTTAAATAAGGTATTAAATGAAATTGTTGAAAAATAAGCCCTATTTTTTCTCTTCTTATTCTTTGTTTATCAGCTTCACTTAAATGAGTTACATTAATACCATCTAAAAAGTATTCGCCTTCACTTGCATTATCAAGCAATGATAAAATATTTAAAAGCGTAGTTTTTCCACTACCACTCTTACCTACAATACTAAGCCAACGACCTTGATTTAATTCAAAATTAAGACCTTTTAAAACATGGGCTTTATCAAATCTTTTATGTAAATTACTAACCTTAATAATACTCATTTATTCTCCTCTTAAATTACCTACTATATCTATTTGCAATGCTTTTTTTATCGGAAAATACGCAGCAAATGATGCAAAAAATAATGATATAAAAATTGAAAGCACAAAAGCACTTAATCTAAAATCTATACTAGCATTAAAAATAATATTACCTAAAATCTGTGCTAAAAAATACCCACCAATAGTGCCCAATAAAGATGAAACAACAGCTAAAATAAATACTTCATAAGCAAATAATTTTGCTATATCTTTAAAACTAGCCCCAAGAGCTAAATGCAAGGCTATTTCTTTTTTTCTTGAAAAAATAATTGAACTAAGAGTTGTATTAACACTTGTTGAGCTAATTATTAAAATAACAATAGAAATCAAAAACATAAGACCTTTTATTTTTTCTAAAATTGCTCCTTCTTTTAAACTAACACTTAAAATTGGTTTTAATTCTGCATTATTGCTTACTGCTATTTTGCTAAGCTCTGATAGATTTTCAAAATCATCATCAACTATTAAAGATACATAAGAATATTTATCATTAATACCCGATAAATCTTTAGCGGAATTTAAATTGATAAAAGCCATAGCATCAATCTCATCTCCAGTAGAAAAAATCCCTTTTATAATATAAGTTTTCTCATAAGGAATACCATTTTTTACTATTGTTAAAGGTAGTTTTTGATTTATGTCTTTTTTTAGAGTATTTGCTAAGTCTATACCTAAATAAATACTATTATCTTTTGAATATTCGCTTTGACTTAGGCTACCTTTTTTAACTAATAAAAACTTATTGATTTTTTTAAATTCATCAAAATCAACCCCAGCTACTATTAATTGCCTTGTAGAAAAAACAGGGCTAAAGTATAAATAAGGAGAATAAGCTAATAATTTGTCTTTACTAATTTTTGATTTAATTAAATTAGCTTCTTTAATATCTAAATAATCATCACTTTTAGAACTAATTAGCATATTAGCTCCGTAACTTTTAAGCTCTTTGCTCATTTTATTGTCAATATCAAAATATATATTTAAAAAAGCATTAGTAACGCAAGTTCCTATAAAAATTGATATTAAAACTATTATTAATCTTTGTTTTGAAAAAACTATACTCTTTTTAACTTGTGTGAAAAAAAAGTTATTTACGCTCATATAACACCTCAACTATTTCAAGATTTACAAAATTCTTAGTAGCTATTAATGAGCCAAGTAAAGCCACCAAACTAGCAAAAAACATACAAATAAATATAATTATGAAGTTATATTCAATACTATGAGAAAAAATGCTATAAGATATAATATCACTTACAAAAAATCCAAACACAGCACCAAAAATACTAGCAATTAAACTAACAAACAAATAATCAATCGCAAAAACCAAATAAACTTGTAAATTACTAGCGCCTAATGCTTTAAACAAACCTATTTCTTTTTTTCTTCTATAAACATCGCTATTTATTAAAGACGCTTCTGCAATACTTGCGACAATTAAAGATATAATAAAAATAATTCCCATTAGACCTTGAATTTTTTTAACGATAGAGCTTTCAGCATCTGCTACTTTACTAACAGCTTTTGCACTTGCTCCTTTATAATTTTCTTCAATTTGATATGCAATAGAGCTTACAAAAGCCGTGCAATACCAATTATCAAATTCCACTTGATTTAAACTCTTTATATCATATCTTGCCCTATGAGCTATGTCATTTTCTGGAATTGTTAGAGCTGATACTTCTGCTCTTTCATAAGTATTTGGCTCATTTAAAATATCATTTAATCTATCTATATTAATTAAAATTTTATCTTCATAATCACCCAAATTACTCACAATACCAACTACTTTTAACTCTACTTCTTTATCATTTATAAGCACTTTAAAAGTATCATTAGCTTTAAGATTTAAAGAATTTGCTAATTTTTCACTTATATTTACTTCATTTTCTAAACTATTATCATTTACAAAATTTAAATCAGTCTTTAAAAAAGGTAAAAGAGATAAAAATCCAGTATCAAATACCACGGTTTTATTACCAAATTTATCTTGTTCTATGACTAATTCTTTGTTAAAATATGTGCCTAAGATACTGATTTTTTTGCCTTGAAATTCTACTTGGCGTTGTTTAAATGGAGCTATTGCTGTTATATTATTTGACCAGAAAATATCTTTAATTTTTCTCAAATCATCAAGATTTAGGAATTTACTTTCGCTTTGTAATTTAAAGCTTTTATTACCAACTTCAATACTATAAGATGAGCCTTGTGGTAAAACACTAATATTTGCTCCATAATTTCTTAGCTCTTTTCCTAGCTGATTGCCAACCCCAAGAGTTATATTAAGCATACAAGCAAGGAGCAAACAAGCTAAAAAAATAGTCGCAAAACTTAATAATTTTTGAATAGGATTGCCTAAAATTGATTTTTTTACTATTCTTAAAAACATTTTTACTCCTAACTTCTTCTTTCAATCAAAAATAAAGCTTTATCACTTGAGCTTACAAATTTTGATGGGTCTTTTTTAAATTCTTGATAACTTTCAATAGAATTAAAATAATAACTAATACCATTATAAATATAGGTTTTCTTAGCTTTTGTGTTTAGAAATTTTTCTTTATTTACTGGGTCTTGAACTTGCATTTCAACTACTTTACTAAAATAGTTTTCCCCACCTAATATATCTTTTACTTTCACAATTATCTTATCGTTAATAACTTCAAATTTTAAAGGAATTGGATTGCAACCACCTTCTTTACCTACGCTAGGTAAAAATATCCTAACATTACAAGCTACACATAATAATTCATTATTTTTCATAACATAGCCATTATCCCCACAAATACTACAAGCATCAAATACTACTACAGGAGTTTGCTTACCTGCGTGGCGATTAATTATAAAAAATCTAATTTCCTTACCAGAGCTAGAAATATAAGCATAGCGATATAATTTACCATCTTGAATATCTTTAGCATCAAATTCAAAATAATCTTTATTTTTAGGAGTAATGATTTTTGGCTCATCAACTTGAATAGGTTTAGAATCTACTAAATCATAAAATAACATAACTAAAGCAGCACTAATACTTAATATAAAATGAATAGTAAAATGAGAATTTATACTAAAAGTTTTTGCGATATTTTTTCTATATTCTATGTCAAAATCACAAGCTTTTTCTCTATATTTTGGTCTATTTTTTAAGCAAGTGCCAACATAAATAATACCTAAAATCAAGCAGATATAATAATAAAACTCGGCATAATATCTACTCTTAGTAATATAACTAAGCAAAATAGAGCTATCACTAACTCCAATTCTAATTAGATAATACATAATCTCAGCAAAAGCAGTATTTAAAAACATAATTGCAAAAATTATATAAATACAAATTCTTGATTTTGAAAATGAATTTGAATTAGCAAAAAGAAAATTAATATAAAAAATAATACAAATAAAAATAGCTAATAAAATAAAGCCAAAATTTAAAATCCCTTGAGTATCTAACAAACTTGATGAAAATATAGGATAAGCAACTGATAATAAAAAGTATTTTAAAGAAGCTGCTAAAGATATAAAAAAGCTTAATATATAAGCAAATAAAGAATTATTTTTAAAAATTACTAATTTAATTAAGCTAAAAAATAAAGTAACTAATAAAATTATATTAGCTGTTAATACTCCTATTCTATCTACTTTTTCATAGTGGAATATATAAAATAAAATATATCCAAAAATAAAACCAACTAAAGTAAAAATAATATTTAATTTTAATGATGAATTTTTAGCATAAAAAGCTGTAAAAAAACTAACTAAAAAGCACTCTAAAAATATATGCACAAAATATATACTCATTATTGTCCTTATTTTTGTATATTTTTTATAGAAAGCCTAAGCTTTCTATATTTTAAGTTTTATTTATCAGGTGTTCCTGTGTATTTGAATTTGTATTTAACGTTAAATGTATCAAACCACTCGCCAACACCTGTTTCTTTATCTACATGGCGACCAAAACCTTGTTTTTCAGGATTATCAATTACAAATTCTAATTCATAATTACCAATTCCTGTATCCATTTTAATATTTGCACCATAGTGAGGACCATCATCAGCTACCATTGGCATAAGTTTTCCAACTTTTGTTTTACCATTATCAAGGTTAGTTAATTTATAGCCAATTGTAAGATATGGCATCCAAAAACCTTCAGGAAAACCATTTGGATTTTCTTTAAGAGCGTGAATGTCAGCTTCTAAGTGAATATCAGCTAAAGACGCTGCTAAATCAATACCTCTTGGCTCCATTTCAATTGGTTGAAGATACACAGCTGCTATTTCCATTCCGTGTAATTTATAGCTTTCTGCACCATCAATTGTAGGAATTTCAACTTCTCCTGCAAACACTGAAGACGCTAAAAAAGCACCTGCTACTAAACTAAGCAATGATTTTTTCATTGTTTCTCCTTTGATTTGATTTGCATATAAACAACTCCTCCTATTAATAGGACGAGGATTATTGCCTGTAAAACTAAGCTCTCATAATAAGGATATAATCCTAACCAAGTAATGCTTTCAAATTGCATTGGTATGAGATGTGGAGTTAAGACCTTGCCCTCAACAAGTTCCATAATCCCTTTGCCTGTAAAAGCAAAACAC
The DNA here is from genome assembly GCF_020137595.1 of Campylobacter sp. RM12640. Classification (NCBI taxonomy): domain Bacteria; kingdom Pseudomonadati; phylum Campylobacterota; class Epsilonproteobacteria; order Campylobacterales; family Campylobacteraceae; genus Campylobacter; species Campylobacter sp. RM12640. The sequence continues at coordinate 13,957 of NZ_JACGAU010000001.1, read as the reverse complement.
ATATAAAAAATAATGATTGAGGTTATTAAGAAAAATTGTTTTATAGGAATTCTAATTGCACCAGCTTTAAGTAAGAAATATAAAACTACTAATATAACAATACCAAGAGCTAAACCACCTAAAACAGCACTAAGTCCAGCACTAGAACCAGAATCAATCAATAATGCTTGATAAAACAATATTGTTTCAGCACCTTCTCTAAATACTGCTAAAAACACGGTCCACCATAATGTTTTAGCACTGCCATTTGTAATAGCTAATCTTGCTTGCTCTTTTAAATTACTTGCATATTTTTTATTTCTTGCATTACTAAGTAGCCAAAAGCCAACATAAAATAATAAAACAACAGCAATTAGCATTGTTACACCTTCTATTAGCTCTCTACTTTGTCCTGAATTTTTAATAAAATATGAAACTATAAAAGCAGTGATAAATGATAAAACAACACCACTACCAAGTGCTGAATAAGCTATATTTAATCTGTCTTTATTACCGCTTTGAATAATATATGAAATTATTGCAACTACTATTATTAAAGCTTCTAAACCTTCTCTTAAAATAATAGTAAGTGATGATATAAATAAAAACCAAACACTTGTATCATTGATTTTATCTAACTGACTTTCAATTAATTTGTTTAACTCATCAAAATTAGCAATTAACTCATCTTTAGAAGCCTTACTTTTAATTAGTGCTGTTCCTTTAGTAAATTTTGCTTCTATTTCAAGCTTTATATTTGAATTAACAGCACCAATTTTACTCTCCATTCCTTTTGCTTCAAAAATGTCTAAATATATATTTTGAAGAGCATCAATACTTGCTTTTTCTCCCATTGTTTCATAGTCTTGAACTATTTTATTTAAAGCTATTTTAATATCAGTTGCAACTTGAGTATAATCTACATTCTTAGTCTCATCAACATATCCAACTAATTTTAATTTATCTAAATTACTAGCATCTATTTTAGTCATTACATCAAATATAGAATCTAATATCTCTTCACTTCTAGCTCTCATATCGCTTTCAGTTACTTTTCCTTCGCGAATATTACTGCCAAAACTTCTTAACTTGCTTCTCATATTAAGATTTTTTGTTGCATTTATTAGAATTTCAATATTTGTATTTATATATATTTCTTCTCTTGCAACGCCAATTGTATCAGCTGCTTTTGTAAATTCTCCTTGCTTATTATATTGAATAGCTTCGTCAAATTTCTCACTTAATAAATCATATACATATTGTAATTTCGGGTCAATCGCAGCTGCTGCTTGAAGGTCTTCTAAACTATCATAAACTTCTTTTTGCATAGTTGGTTTTGTGATTTCTCCACTTGCTTCTTTGCTAAGATGGGCTAATTCTGCTGCTTTTTGTTCTTCACATTTAGTTTTTGCACTATTTTCATCTGCTCCAAACATCATCTCACCTTCAATGCAAGTTTTTAACAAATTCTCTCTTGCATTCATTTCAGCTTTTGCTTTATCATAATTTGGATCAGAGGCTACTGCAACTATTTTAAAGCCATTTTGTATAACTGGCGTTACTTCTTCTAAATCAAATATCAAACCATCTATTAAAGCTTCAATTTTGCCTATATTTTCTCCACGCCCATAATAACCACGAAGATTGGTAAATTTTCTCTCCATCAAATAGCCTTTTCTACCAATATTTCTTCCAATAGGACCTTCCATATTTTCAAAATGTTGAAAATAAGCTTCACTTGCAAGTTGTCTTGCAGTTTTTGCATCACCTTTTTTATAGGCTTCTAAACCTTTATTTAGCTTTTCTATAATTAAATCTTTTTCCTTGAAATAATCAACATCATCTCTAGCTATTAAAGATATACAAATAGCAAAAATAAGCAAAAATATTTTTTTCACAAGATAACCTTTATAATAATTTTACTCATTATTGTATGAGTTATAAATAAATAAAATCTAAATGATACTTATTATTTTTTTCATTATTATCAATTAGAATTAATGTTGATAAAAATAATTTATTCTTATTAACTATTTTTAATAATTCGCTCCTACAATTTCGCGACTTTTTTAAAAGGAGATAAAAATGAAAAAAGTATGTTTGTCATTAGTTGCCTTTATAGGCCTTAATTTATGTGCTGCTGAAATTCCTGCAGTTGATGTTTTAGATTGCAAAAGTGCTGAATGTATCAATGATGCAAAAGCTGAAAAAATACTAGAAAAAAGTGAGCAAAAGGTAGTAGAAAAAGTAAAAGCTAAAGAAGAAGTGGTAAAACAAGTTAGCGATAAAGTAGAAGAAAAAAAAGAAGTAGTTAAAGAAGAAGTAAAACAAACAAAAGAAGAAATTAAAAAGGCAAAAAAAGAAGCTAAGAAAAATAAAAAAAGTAAAGAAGCTAAAAAATCAAAACACAACAAAAAAGAAAAAGTAGAAAACAAAAAATAATTTATACTTACGATTTAGCTAATGCTAAATCGTAAAATATTTAATTAAAAAATCCCAAAATATATGATTTTAAATTCTCAAAACCACTTATAAAAATTACAATAATTACAATAGGAATAAAATATTTTATATAATAAAACCAAGCTTTATAAAGTGGATTTTTAAGTTCATAATTATTGCTAATTTCTCTTAAAGCTTCATCTTTACCTAAAACAAAAGCAACATAAATTACACAAAGTAAAGCTGTAATTACAAATAAAATATTTCCACTAATAAAATCAAATGTATCAAAAATATTTCTTCCATAAATTAAAACATTATCAAGCACTCCATAACTTAATAAAGCAGGAATATTTCCTAATATAAAAATTCCACCTAAAACTAAATTAATCGCTGTATTTTTTGAGATTTTAAATTTTTCTTCTAATACAGAAATAATTACTTGATAAATAGGCAAACTCGTAGTAAGTGCAGCTGTTAATAATAAAACAAAAAACACTATAGCAAAGAAATCCCCAAAATGCATATGAGAAAACACTATTGGTAAGGTTTTAAATACTAATGATGGACCAGCATCAGGACTTAATCCAAAAGAAAATAAAGAAGGAAATATCATAAATCCTGCTAAAACCGCTACAAGAGTATTTACAATACCTGTAATAATTGCTGTTTTTAATAAATCCTCGCCTTTATCAAGGTAACTTGATAATGTAATCATAACCCCAAATCCAAGCGATAAAGCAAAAAATACTTGTCCTATAACATATAAAAATATATTAGGTGTAATCTTGCTAAAATCAGGATATAAATAAAACTTAATCCCTTCAATTGCCCCATCTAAAGTAACATTTCTAATAACCATAGCAATAAGACATAAAAACAAAAGCGGCATTAGATACTTAACAGAACGCTCAATTCCATCAATAACTCCACGCCTTAAAATAATCCAATTAATAAATACAAAAATAAATGTATAAATTCCTATCATTAAAGGGTCATTTTCTATATTTTTTTGATAATGTAAGCTAGTTTGCTCTGCTGTAATTACTGAAGTTAAATCAAGCCCGCCTAAATTAAACATAGACATAATAATATTTACAATATAGCTAATTACCCAAGCACCTAAAACCATATAATAAGCCATAATCGCATAGCTTCCAAATAGCCCTAAATACCCAACAAATTGCCATTTTTTACTAAAACAATCAACGCTATTTTTATGCATTCTTCTGCCTATTATATTTTCTACTAAGATAATAGGAACACCGACTAAAAACATAGCTATTATAAATAATAAAACATAAGCACCACCACCATTTTCTCCTACCATATAAGGAAATCTCCAAGTAGCTCCAAATCCAATAGTAGCACCTGCAACGGTCAAAATATATGTAAGTCTATTACTCCAAGTAAGTCGTTTCATAATGTATCCTTTTTTGAAAAAGGATACATTTTATACAAAAAATAATGATAATTTCAAGTTTTTTTTAAATAAATTTTACAAATAAAAATCCTAAAGCAACGCTTAAAGCAATCATTAAAACGCCTGGAATAAAGAAAGAATGGTTAAATACATACTTTCCTATCCTAGTAGTTTTTGTATCATCCATTCCAACCGCACCAAGTAATGTTGGGTAAGTTGGTAACACAAAGAGTGCTGAAACTGCTGCAAAAGAAGCGATGATTATTTTTGCGTTTTCTGGGTTTTCATTTAATGCAAGTGCAACAATTACTGATGGAACTATTGCTTTAGCAGTTGCTGCTTGAGAATATAAAAGCATACTAGCAAAGAAAAAGGCAAAAGCTAATAAGAATTGATATTGTTCTACTAAGCCTTTAGCAAATTCTTTTATTTCATTACTATGAGCGCTTACATAAGTATCTCCTAGCCACGCAACACCTAAAACACAAACACAAGCATTCATACCGCTCTTAAATACACTTGTATCAATGATTTTTGAAGTATTGATTTTAGTGCTTAATACAATAAAAGTAGCAATGCTAAGCATTACGCACATAATAGCACTATCTCTTGGGATAATTATCTTATCAGCTTTTAAGCCTGAAATATAAGTCGCATAACAAACAACAGCTAAAACGCCAATAACAAAAATCGCAACGCTAGTCTTAGCACCTTTAATAATCTCTTTTTGAGTGCTTTGTTTTTTTGCTATTTCACCTTTTTGAAGTAATTCTTGATAATACTCATCAGAACTTAAATCAAGATTTGAAAACTTAGTTACTAAAAAAGCACTAAGCATACAAGCTAAATAAGTGCTACCTATCCAAATGCTTAATAATGTTAAATAAGAATATCCAAAAGGCTCAAGTACACCACTAAGATAAACAACAGCTGCACTAACAGGACTTGCAGTAATTGCTATTTGACTTGATACAACTGCAAGGCTAAGTGGAGCTTTTGGCTTAATATTTTGCTCTTTTGCAACCTCAACAATTACTGGTATCATAGAAAACGCAGTATGCCCTGTCCCTGCTAAAATAGTTAAAAAATAAGTAATACTAGGAGCTAAATAATTGATTTTTTTAGGATTTTTCCTAAGTATTTTTTCAGCAATATGCACCAAATAATCAAGCCCACCTGCTAATTGCATAGCCGAAATTGCTGCAATTACTGACATAATGATTAAAATTACCGAAGTTGGAATTTCGCCTGGTTTTATACCACACAAAATACCTAATAAAATAACTCCAATCCCACCAGTATAACCAATGGCAATTCCACCAAGTCTAACACCTAAAAATATAGCCGCTAAAACTATGGCTAAATCCAAAAATCCAACAACATTTGCAAAAAGCAAAAAGCAAATCGCTACAACAATCCAAACATATTTGTTTTTCATTTTAACTCCTTTAAAATGCCAATTTTACACATAATTATTTTAATGTTTTATAAAAATTAAAAGATTTAAATTTTAAAGAATAATTAAAAAGAAAAATTAGGAATTTAAAATCAAATTCCTAATATAATTTAAAATAATTGCTTATGTTTTATAGCATTAGCCAATAAGCCAATAGTTGTGCCATTATGAGCAAATGCAGTAGCTGCTGGGCTTAATAAACCAAGTGTTGCAGCACCTAATATGAATGAATTAACCCATACCGTTGTGCTAAAGTTTTTATCAATTTTTTTCATAGTTTCATTAGCTATAACTTTTGCTTCTAAAATACAAGCAAAATCATCTCTTAGTAATCCAATATCAGCACTAGCTTTTGCTAAATCAGCACCTTTTTGCATAGAAATTCCAACATCAGCCTGAACTAACGATGGAGCGTCATTTATACCATCGCCTATAAAGGCTACTTTTTTGCCTTGAGCTTTTAAACTAGCTAAAATATTTGCTTTATCTTGTGGTAAAAGCTCTGCATAAACCTTATCAATTCCAAGTTCTTTTGCAACTTCTAAAGCCCTACTTTCAATATCGCCTGTTAGCATTACTAATTCTTTTACGCCGTTTTGCTTAAGCTTTGCTAAGACTTCTTTAGCATTGCTTCTAATTTCATCTTTCATAGCAATTACGCCTAATAATTCTTTAGATTTTGCTACATATAAAAGAGTTAAGCCTTTATCTAAAAGTTCTTTAATATTTGCATTAGCCCTAGAAAAATCAACACCTTCATCATCTTCTAAAAAGTGCCTTGAACCAATTATTACTTCTTCATTATCAATGCTAGTTTTAACGCCGTGTGCTACTATAAACTCCACTTCTCCGTGATTAATATGAGAAAATCCACGCTCTTTAGCAGCCTTTACTATAGCTTCTGCAACAGGGTGAAAATAATGCTCTTCAGCACTTGCACTAAGGTTTAGCAAGGTTTTTTCATCATATTTTGGACTAAATACATGAACGCTTTCAACTTTTAAATCCCCATAAGTTAATGTGCCTGTTTTATCAAATACAAAAGTATCAACCGAGCTTAAATTCTCTAAAGCAGTGCTACCTTTAAGCAATATCTGTCTTCTTCCTGCATAAGAAATAGCACTTTTAAATGCCACAGGAGTTGCTAATTTTAAAGCACAAGAATAATCAGCTTGAAGCACACTAGCCATCGCTGCACTTCCTTTATATAAATATGCAAGTCCAGCAAGTCCTAAAGTAACAGGCACTAAACTATCTGCTAATTTATAAGCTTTTTGCCCTATTTTTGATTTTTCTTCTAAGCAATCTTTCATATAATGTAAAATCTTAGCCGTTGATGTATTTTCTCCAACACTTTCAGCCCATATTTTAATACGACCTTCAACTACCACGGTTCCACTTAAAACCCTATCTCCACGACTTTTAGTAACTGCTTGGGCTTCTCCTGTCATAGAAACTTGATTAATACTAGCAATCCCATCAACAATATAACCATCAACCGCTATATTATCTCCTTGAGATACCACTACAATATCCCCTACTACCAAATCTTTTGCACTTTTTTTAACAAGCTCTTGATTAACTTCTACCCAAGCGTGAGTTATTTGTGGTTTTGCTAGTTCTTTTATCAAATCATCACTTTTTGCTACTACGCTTTCTTCAATATATTCGCCAATATTTAGCATTAAATTAGTGCTATTTGCTGCCTTATAATCTTTTCTATATAAAGAAACTCCTACTGCTGCTGCTTCTAATACTTTTGAAGTTAAACCATTTTCAATAAGTTCTAAAGTTCCTTCTTTTAATAAAGGCAATGCAGTTGCACTAGAAACAAAACCATCATAAATAGGGCTTGTTTTATAGCTATTTGCTAAAGCTAAAATAGATGAATAAATCATAGCCTTACTTGGAGTTTCTTTTGCTTTTTTTAATTGCTTAATTTCATAAGTGCTAAAAAAATCTAATATTTTTTGAGCTAAATTATTATCAATTTCTTTTGAACTTGTAAAAACTAAGCTTTTTGAAGCATTATTAACACTTACAAAAACACCAGAAAAATTAAGATTAAACTCACTTACTAATAAATGATTATCGCTTAGATTATTAAGCGTATTTAGCCTAATTCTAAGACGATTTTTAGAGTGATGAATAACCTTACAATTATTCTTGCATTGAAGCTTTTGCATCTTCTACTTGCTCTTTAAATTCTTCAATAGCAGCACTAGCAAAACTTTGAATTTTTGCAACACCTTTTGCTAAAGTATCTTTTGCATCTTTATTGCTTAATAAATAAGTAACCGCAGCACCAATTAAAATTCCTTTTACTAAAGGAGAGCCAAAAAGCCCTGTTCCTTGAGTTGTTAGCGAACTTAAAAAGCCTGTATTTTGATTGTTGTTTGCAGTATTATTTAAATTATTGTTTGAAACATTATTTAAATATGGATTATAAGAATAATTTTGATTGTTATATCCTTGATTAACATTGTAATTTTGATTGTTGTTTAAATATGGATTATTATTATTTGTCATTTTATTTTCTCCTAAAAATTGATTAATTAAAATTCCACTAATTCCAGAAACTATTGCGTTTTTATAATCTTTCCTAGCTATATCATTGCTTGTTTTAATTGCAAAATAGCTAGTAACTCCTACCTTTAAACTTGCTTTTAAATCTTGAGTTGTAAAAAAATTATTAAGACTAGAGCTTAATAAATGATCACTCGGAACTCTATTTGATGTAAGCATAATTTTTACTTCTTAGAGCTTTTTTTAGCTACTTCTTTCTCGCATTTGCAACAAGGTTTAAGTTTTGAGATTTTTAAAATTGCATTTTCTGTCATTTTTCCTGCACTTTTTGCAAAATCTTGAGAATTAAACTCACTTATACTTTTTTTAATACTATCTTTTTTATTATAAATTGTTACTGCAGCTACGCCTAATGCTGCACCTAATATGAATGGAATTGGCATGATAATCTTCCTTTATTTTAAAATATCTTTTAAAAAATTACTAACTAAAGAATCTACATTAAATTCATTAGTCGCAAGGCTTTTTCTTAAAGCCACCTGATACTCATTAACCGAACTAGCCCAAAGTCTAAAAATAAGGTCTTTTAGCTTTTCATCTTTGCAAACATTAGCCGCTATTTTATAAGCTTGAACGATTTCAAATTCTTTTGCTAAAAGTAGCAAATAAGCATCATTTAAACTGCACTCAACTAATAAAGCATTATTATCGCTAATTAATAATTGATTTAATTGCTTTTTTGCATTTAAAATATCTCTTAAAATACCATCATTAAAGCAATTAGCATAATACTCATATAATTTTATGCTAGTTAAATCTAGCTCAAAAGCTCTTCTTATATCGCTGTTTTCTAGTTCTTGCAAAAACTCTTGGTTTTCAAATCTTAGCTCAAGCAATGTTAAGCTCCTTTAAAGCTAGGTTAATCTCATCAATGTTTTTTGCATTGATTAAATTATCAAGGCTTTGTTTTGATATGATTTTATCATCATATAAAATAGTAACCTTGCCTAAGATTTTATTAACTTTAACTTCATTAATCCCTTTTAGATTAAAAACTTCATCAATGTTGTAGCTTTCTAAGTCTTTTAATTCTCTTATCTTGCTAGATATATCAAGTCTTAATCTACCACTTGTGTGATGAGTGATTGTAATGTATTCTAAAACTTCACTTAAAACCTTAGCTTTATCCATTAAAAATCCTTTCGTTTTCAAAAATGATTGTAGTCCCTAAAACTTAAAATAAAATAAAATATATAAGATAATGATAATCAAAAAGTGGCAAAAACTCAATATTTATGCTATTTTGCTAATCTTTTCTATATTAAATTACTAAGGAATTTTATGAAAAAATTATTTTTTATCTCATTTTTTACAACATTTTTGCTATCAAATAATCTAATAAATGGCAAAGTTGATATTAGCATTCAAAATCCAATAATTAGTAAAAGTGAAATCACTTACACAAAATATCCGATAAATAATAAAACCTTATTAATTTTAGCCCCAAATTATCGCTCAAGTGGTAAAACTTTAAATATTACTTTAGACAATCAAGAATATAGTCTTAAAGTGCTTGAAGGAGAATATAAAAAAGAGCAAATTAAACTTGCAAAGCCATCAATTATTAAGCCAAACAAAAAGCTACAAGAAAGAATTGCTAAAGAATACGATGAAGCAGTGAAAATCTATGCAAAAAGCACCGAAAAAGTATATATTAATAAGCCTTTTATAATCCCTTTAGATAGTGTTATTACAAGCCCTTTTGGAAGTGCTAGGGTGTTTGAAAACACTCTTAAGAGTTATCATTCAGGCACTGATTTTAGAGCAGCAATTGGAGTTAGCATTCCAGCTAGTAATGATGGAGTAGTAGTTATTGCAAAAGATAGATACTATTCAGGTGGTAGCGTTGTGATTGATCATGGATACGGCGTTTATTCGCAATATTATCATTTAAGCAAGATTAATGTAAAAGTGGGTGATTTTGTAAAACAATCAGATATTATAGGACTTAGTGGAGATACGGGCAGGGTTAGTGGACCTCATCTTCATTTTGGAATTGCTATAAAAGGCGTTAGTGTTGACCCACTTGATTTTGTAAATAAATTCAACGCAAAGGCTTTTAATTGATTTTTAGTAAATATTTTGATACTTGGAGTAAAGAGTATTATAAAAAAGGTGTAAAAGTTGGTAAAGATGGGGATTTTTATACAGCTGTTAGTGTTGGAGAGCTTTTTGGCTTTTTGTGTGCTAAAAGATTTATTTTTTTAGTTGATGAAAAGATTTTAAAACTACCTATTGATATAGTAGAAATCGGTGCAAATGAAGGGTATTTATTAAAAGATTTTTTAACATATTTAAAAGATAAACGCCCTGAAATTTATAAGCAAATTAATGTAAAAATCATAGAGCCACACGACAATCTAAGGGCTTTACAAAAAAAGAATTTGAATGTGGAATTTAAACATTATTATTTTGATGATTTTAGTAGTGATAATGCCTTTTTTATCGCAAATGAATTATTTGACGCTTTTGCTTGTGAGCTTTATGATAATCATAAATTTGGCTTCGTTGAAAATGGCAAAATAATCTTTAAAGAGCATAAAAATAGTTATGAATATTTACAAGATAAACTTGAAAAACGCTTTGAATTTTCTCCTATGATATATGATTTTTTAAGTGCTTTAGATAAGAAGTGTAAGGAATTTTATTTTTTAACATTTGATTATTTTTCTACATATTTAAATGATGAGTTTAGTTTAAGAATATTTAAAAATCATCAATTAATTGACCCATTTAACGCTAATTTAGAAGAATTATTTGCAAATTGTGATATTACTTGGAATGTAAATTATGATGAATTGTGCTTTTATTTTGATAAACTTAATCTAAAACATAGCTTTAAAAAACAATCAAGAGCTTTGATGGAATTTGGAGTAGATGAATTTAGCGATATTAAATACGCAAATGCCATTAAATATCTATTTTTTGGCTTTAGCGATAATTTTCATTGTTTAGAATTTAATAAAAACATTAAAGGAGATTAAAATGGATAAAACAAGTAAAGAATTAATAAAAGTTGATGCAAATACTATCAACGAATTAGAAAACGAGCTTTCAAGTTTGCTTAAAACTAGAAATCAAGAGTTAAAAGAACAAATTAAAAAATTAAGCGAAGAGCAAAATAAATTTGAATATCAATTAAATGATAAATTAAAGAAAATTGAAAAAGCTAAAAGCGAGATAAAACCTAAGTCTAACGCAGCATTAATTACTTTATTAAGTATATTAATAATACTTGTAGTAATTGATGTCGGGATTAGAATTTTTACTAATTAATCTAGGAAATTCCTAGATTAAATATAATAATCATCGCAGTCTTTAAAATCGCAAAAAAGCACCGCATCAACACCTATTAAAGCAGCTTTTTCAATATCGCTAGTATCTTTTATAAAAGATAAAATCTTGCTATCAAATAAATATTTTTCTGCTAAAAATACGCTGTCTTTTAAGATTTTAGCATTTGGGATAATGTATTCACAAAGTGCTGCATTTGATTGCAAAACTTCACTTAAAGTATCGCAAAATATAGCTCTTTTAATATTTGGCTTTGCTAATATTTCTTCGCTAAATTTTACACAACTTACATTATTTACACTAAGTCCTAATTCAAATTCTAAAGCTGTAAATTGATTTTTTATATAATCTAATCCATAAATTAACATTATTTATCCTTAAGTGCATTTTCTAAAAACAATATTTCATTTATATAATTTTTTTGCAAATATTCTAAATTAATTGAGATTTGCTCTAATTCTTCTAAATTATAATCATTTAATTTTGCTAATAATTCATCGTAATCTAAGGCGAATTCAAAGCCTTTTGCAAAATTAATTTTATTATTATTATAAATTAGTTCTAAGTCTTTTAAAATTGATATTTGATTTGATATTTTCTCTAGCATATTAATTAAAATTCTTTTTTATTTCATCTAATTCATCTTGGGTATATCCAGCCATAATTCTAGCGTTTTCATTCATATTTTTAATAGGTCTTATTAGGTGTTTGTATTCTAAGAGTAAATCACAAAAATTCTCATTTGTCCCACCTGCGTTTTTATACCATCTATCGCCTTTATTTACATGGCTTATTTCATCGTGCAAGATGATTTTTAAAACTTCTAATAATTTTGATTTTATTTGGTGTTTTGTGCTGCTTATTTTTTTAACCACAAAAGGATTAGCATCAAGCCCACAAGCTTCTAAATGCCTATGCACAACCCCCATTCTAACCTTAAAACTAGAATTAGTAGCTCTCATAGCGTCAAATAAATTAGTATGCACCCCAAAATCTCCGTATTTATATCCTAGCTCATTTAAAGCGTCGTTTAATAGACTAAAGTGTAAGCATTCTTCTTTAGCTATTTCTAAAAAATCACTCGCAAACAAAAGCCCGCCGGTATGATAAAATCTATAAGCAGCATCTAATGCAAGGTCAATTGCTGAATATTCAATATGAGCTATTTGGTGCAAGGTCTTTGCTAAAGCATTATCAGAACTTAGTTCTTTTGGTCTTTTAATCCTTGTTGGGTGAATAATCTCAAGGCTTTTTGCATAACTTGGCTCTTCTAAAACTAAAGGCTCGTATTCATTATAAGCTAGGTTATTGCTTAAAAAATCATCGTAAAAATCATCAAATTTAGCTAATTTTTTAGCATAATCACTCTCGCTTAAAACATCAAATAAAGTATGCGAATAATCTTTCATATTAGTCCTTAAAGCTTATAAATGCGATTTTTTATTTTATAAAATTTTTGATAAAAACATAGTTTTACCAAAGATTATTAAAAAGAATTTAAATAAATACTATTTAAATTCTTTTATTGTCTATAAATCTTGATTTTATTTTACGAAATTAATAAATCAATATTTTAACTAAGTCTAATTTAGCTAGATTTTGCGATGGAATTTTTCATATATCTAATAGATTTTAATTTCACATTTGTGTAAATAAAGTGAAATTATTTTTTAAGGAGATAGCCATGAAAAAGGGCTTTACAATGATTGAGTTGATTTTCGTAATCGTAATTTTAGGAATTTTAGCAGCAGTTGCAATTCCAAAACTAAATGCTACAAGAGATGACGCTGAAATAGCTAAAGCTTTAAGTAACTTTTCAACAATTATAAGTGATATTTCATCATATTACACAGCTAAAGGTGATTTTGCTGCAAATATTAAAGATATGACCAATGTTCCTTTAAAAACCGGAAGTGGAACAACGGATACTATTCAAGTTAAAAATAAAGATTGTTTGACTATTACATTACCAACAGCAGGTGCTACTAGTCCAGCTGCAGGAAGTGTTAAATTTGCAATGGCTTCTGGGTCTGATGCGGCTTGTACTTCTGCTCTAACATCTAATACAGCTAAAGCTTTATTTGGTGGTAATGACTTAAGTAAGGCAAGCTCAAGCTATACATTACAAATTGGTGGTAGCAATATTTCTCTTTAATGAAAGAATACTTTTATCATAAGCTATTAAAAGCTTATGATAATTATAAATAAGGATATGAATGAAAAAAGCTTTTACAATGATAGAACTAATCTTCGTAATAGTTATTCTAGGTATCTTAGCAGCAGTTGCGATACCTAAACTAAATGCTACGAGAGATGATGCTGAAATTTCAAAAGCACTAAGTAATTTTTCTACACTTATAACCGATTTATCATCTTATTACACAACTAAAGGTAATTTTGCAGAAGGTATTGGGAATATGACAAATGTTTCTTTAAATCAAGTTGGAAATAATCCTTTGAGTACTTATGTAGCAGCTTATCTTGGAGTTGGTAAAGTAACTGATTGTTTATACATAGAAGCTGATGGAAGACCGGGAAAAAAGGTAAATTATATAATGATAAGAAGTCAAGCTAAAAAAGATTTAATTTGTCAAGATTTAATAGATAAAATCAATGCTTTAAATCTTATAGGTAGTGCTTATTCTGATATAAATCTTACTACACCAACTAGCACGATTGATAAAAGTTCAATATCAAATAAGGTATATATCAAAGTTGGTGGCAATAACGTTACTTGGTAATAAAAATACAATTCTTACTTTAATTATAATTTAAGG